>CAZOBX010000054.1:22328-27327 GCA_964578045.1 uncultured Kangiella sp.
GTATCTTACGGCGATGAAGAACCTATGTCAGTCATGTTTGCTGATGACACCAGTCAGGAAACTACCTATGGTGCTGGAAGGTTCCTGGATGTCGAATGGCCAAAGGAAGGGGATTTGACGGTGATTAATTTTAATCGGGCGTATAATCCGCCTTGTGCGATTACCGAGTTTGCAACCTGCCCACTGCCGCCTCAACAAAATAGATTGGATTTTTCAGTGACCGCAGGGGAATTGTTTGAGGGCCATTAGGGTGCTTAATTACTTCTTTCCTTAACTAAAAGTGGAATTCATTCTTATTATCCGATTACTAATTATTCTCAATAATGTCTTAAAAGTTCGAATAACAGACAAAAAAGCAAAAGACAAAAACATATTTCACCACGGAGGCACGGAGATACGGAGTTAAAAGAAAAAAGACAAACACTTTAAATCTTAGATGTTTAGGTATCTATTTACTTCATCACTTTTCTTTTCTCCGTTCCTCTGTGCCTCCGTGGTGAATAATTCTTTAAATCTTTTTTGTTTTTAATGTCTGTTATTCGAACTAAAGAGACAAAACTACTCCCCTCTTACCAACACCGACCAAACAACTACTGTTTAATAACCACCCCATCTTTCATCACAAAAGTCACATTTTCCATTAAACTTAAATCTTCGAGTGGGTCACCATCAACGGCCACCAAATCAGCTAGTTTGCCCACCTTTATGCTACCCAATTTATCTTCAATTCTTAATAGTTTTGCGGTATTTAAAGTAGCAGATTGTATAGTTTCAATCGCAGGCATGCCTGCCTCGTGCATATATTTGAATTCACGACCATTCAGGCCGTGAGGAAATACCGCAGCGTCGGTTCCAAAAGCAATCTTAACGCCTTTTTTGTATGCTTTGGCGAAGGTGCTTTGAATAACTGGTCCGATCGCAGCAGCCTTGGGCTGAACGATGTCGGGATAATAACCCTCTATTGCCGCTTTTTCCGCCACCCATTTTCCTGCCGTAATTGTCGGAACATAATAAGTACCCTTTTTCTTCATTAGTCGCATGACTTCTTCGGTCATATAGGTTCCGTGTTCAACCGAGTCAACACCAGCCTGCACTGCCCGCTTCATTCCCTCAGCCCCATGAGCATGTACGGCGACTACAAAATCATAATCTTTGGCGGCCTTTACAACTGCGTTTAATTCTTCTTGAGTAAATTGAGGATTAGAACCACTCTTTGCCAAACTTAGAACGCCACCCGTTACAGTTAACTTAATCACATCTGAACCTTCCTTATATCTTTGACGGACCGCTTTCATCGCGTCTTCCGGTCCATTAATCACTCCTTCTTTTGGCCCGGGATCACCCATAAGGTCTGAGCGAACACCGTTGGTTGGATCCGCATGTCCCCCGGTTGTTGCGATACTTTTGCCGGCCGCATATATTCTCGGTCCTTGTATATAGCCTTTAGCGATAGCTTTTCTTAACGAAACCACGACTCCTGGAGCAAAATCCCCTAAATCTCTCACCGTGGTAAATCCCGCATCAAGGGTTTTCTTAGCAAAAACCGACGCTCGCAGCGCAAAGTCTGAATTAGACATATAAAACCCTTCGCTATAAGACGTCTTACTCATCTCTCCGGATAAATGAACATGCATATCCATTAGGCCGGGCATTAATGTTTTACCCTTAAGATCGAGCAAAATTTCATTGCCTGTTTTTTCGATAAATCCTTTTTCAATGGCGATAATTTTATTACCAGAAATACGGACTGATTGATTTTTGTACACTTTGAGTTTTTCTACGTCCACTAACGAGCCGACATGAAGTAGATAGTCCGCGGCAAACACTGGTGATAAAACTAAAAGTAAGGAAAATTGAAGTGCTATTTTTATTGTTTTCATAGGAGTTCCAATGACGATGATTAGAGATGTTAGTTACTCTATCCCATATCGTAGAATTTTACAAAAGTCTCTTTTTTTACAGGCAAATAAAAACCCGGATTATCCGAGCTTTTATTGTGGACTTTAGAGTTTATTTTTTCCTAGTTAAAAGTTAAACCTTACCCCAACACCATAACTACTTATATCTGATTCGTATTTGTAGTCCGCAAAGAGTGCAAAATTATCAGTCAGGTTGTATGCACCACCAAGTACCATTGATGTCGTGTCATCATTGTCGATATCCAGATACTCAACCGCAGCCTTTAATTCGATCTGCTCTGTAAACATGCTGCGAATTCCAACGGTTAATTCATAACCGGTATCATCTGCCCCGCCGCCGATATCGAGACGAGCATAGTCTAATTCGGTAAAAAATGATGAAGTATTAGAAAAATCATTTTTGTATCCGAAGCCCACGGTTAATAAAGCTAGGTCAAGACCACTTTTGGAAACATCAGTATAATCGCCGGCAATATAGAAATCGTCCGATATTTGTTTGCTGCCCTTAAGTTGATAACCATCAAATGTACCAAGTCCATCAAAATCGTAACTGGCATAGCCAATTTCAACATTGTCAAAAGAAGGTGTCTCGGCCATCGCGCCGAAAGATAAAATAGATAAAACAGCGCTAGCAAGTAATTTTTTATTCATTGTAAATTTCCCTTAAATAAATTATTTTGTTTGTGATTAAAATAACCACAAACGCATCATACGATTTTGAAACTGAATCAAAACTGAATAATTATTTTATGAATTTAGAGGCTTTATAGTCGACGAAATACATTTACAATTTGTTACAGATGTTTAATCGATTGCTCGGTTTTTGGGCACAAGAAATAACGCAACTAAAGAAAAAACAATTAGAGCGATATTTGAATTCGGTAATCTAGCAAAAGTAAATTCGGGGAAAAAAAGCAAATGACTATTAACAGCTATTCCTAGGATAATGCTCAAAATTAAAACAGCTCTCATCCAACGAATATATCGAGCAAGATAATTGATGTAGAAATAGATCCCTGGAAGCACTAGCGAAAGAATCATTTCGAGTCGAGGCTTTCCAGAAAAACCTGTTCCAGAATCACAAAGAATATAGATCGCGATGATGACTCCGCCCAGTAGACACCATAATTCTAACAAGCTGGTGGACTCAGGGCGATTCGGCACAAAATCAGAATAGATCAGTTTCATGTGTTTCATTAATGGATACCCCCTAATTTGGATTTCACTATAGTTAATACAACGAATAACCCATTGTTTTTATTCCTTTTTATTAAAAAAACATCAGAAATTGTGAGGAAGAATTCTATAAAAAAACCCGCCGCCCAACAAAAATTACAAATACTTGTTGAAACATTGTTCTACCTGACGTAAGGTAGGCGCAATGAATACAGGTAAAGACACTAGAACGGCAATTCTGGATGCGGCCCAAGATATGGTCCAGCGTCAGTCAATTAGTGGAGTCAGCTTCCAGGAGCTAGCTGATCGTATCGGTATAAAAAAAGGCAGCATGTATTACCATTTTGAGAGCAAAAGCGCCTTAGCAGCCGCAATGTTAGAGCGAGCACGGCTGGCTCTAAAAGCCAGTTTTGAACGAGGTCATTCGAAAACCGCCGTTCAACAACTTGACTATTATCTCAATATATACAGCGAGTTTATCGGTGCTGGCCAACGAATGTGTCCTGCAGGCGCCTTTGCCGGTGTGTGGGAAAGACAATCCTCGCCGGTTAAAGAACAGGTCAACAAATTAATCACCACACAACTTCAAGGTATAAAAAATATTATTTCCAAAGGCTTGAAATCCGGCGAATTTAACGCACATGGTTTAAGTTTGGATGATTTAGCTTTATGGGTGGTCTCCAATTTGCAAGGTGCGCTATTGACTGGCAGAATCATGGGAAATAAAAAGTCTTTTGATTCCAGCGCCAAAACAATTCGAAAGTTTTTATATCAGACTTAACGAGATTGAAATTTTTTTGCACCGTAAACCTACCTCCCGTCAGGTAGAATTGACAAATATGATGCAATGACTAAAGAGGAAAAAGTTATGAATCTAGCACTTGCTACTTATCGAGTGGGAAATCAAATATTAAGCACTTTTGCACCAGCATTAGCTGCGAAGAAAGCGACTCAAAAATTTTTGAGCCCGCGGCATTTTAAGCCAAAAGCATGGGAGCTAAATGGTGAATCTCTTGGAATACGATTTAACATTAACCAAACGATTAGCGCCATCAGGTGGTTGCCCGAACAGGACAACAAAACCGATAAACGTGTTTTGCTAGTTCATGGATGGGAAAGTCGTGCCACTCAAATGTATGGATTTGTGCCTCATTTATTAAAGCTGGGTTATCAAGTTGTAGCGATTGATATGCCGGCCCATGGACTTTCAAAGGGCACAACTTCAGACGCCAATCAATTTATTCAGACGATTTTATTTGCTGAACGATCATTAGGCGTTTTTGATCTTGTCATTGGCCACTCTATGGGAGCAAGCGCTACCAGCGCTGCTGTTTCTCAAGGTTTAAAAAGTAAAAAACTCGTGTTAATTTCGGGACCATCCTCAATCGAAAATGTACTAAGAAGATTTTCTAGATTTATTGGTCTTAACTCAAAAGCCACCGATTTTTTTGTTGAATTTACCGGCGAAAAGGTGGGCGTTAAGCCAGCCGAAATAGACTCAGTTATGATCAGTAAAAAGAATAGTATTCCAACACTTTTTGTTCATGATCGATTGGACTTCGAAGTTCCGATTAGTGAATCAGAAAGATTGCTTTCGACTTTTACCAATTCTGAATTATTTATTACCGAAGGCTTGGGTCATCGCAAAATATTGAAATCAAAAGTCGTTATGGATAAGATTGACCGTTTCTTGCAGGGCGGTAGCCTTCGAGGATCTTCATTGGATGGTTTAAACTATTCTGATTAAGAAAAGTTTGCGGGAATAGCGTTAATTGTTTTTTGCCGGTATGTTTTCAACCCTATCGCGATAAAGTTCGGCTAAATATCGTAGCCGTCAACATCGACCAATTTAACTTTACTTCGCACAAAAATGCCATTGCCTCGCCCTATTTCCTGATCTTTGG
>CAZOBX010000055.1:0-21790 GCA_964578045.1 uncultured Kangiella sp.
CAGTTTACTTGAGTAATCTTTAATCTGACCCTTGTTGCTGATAATTTCCCCTATCTCAGATGAAAGTTCTTTTGTCTTTGTCCAAAAGTGATAAATCGGTGTCAACCGATAAATTGGGTATGCGTTATACCCCATAACGATCGTTAATTATGGGGAAAAATATGAAGTTCACCAGTAAACTGTGTGCTGTTCTTTTAAATGCTATTATTAGCCTACCGGCCTATTCTTTAGAATTTCCTGAGCCGGAAGTTCCGCAAGAAAACCAGCTTACTGAAGAAAAACGCTTACTCGGAAAAATATTATTTTGGGACGAACAATTATCCAGTGATAATACGGTTGCTTGTGGTACCTGCCACATCCCGTCTTCGGGAGGGGCCGATCCACGTATCGCTCAACATCCTGGGCCCGATCTGATTATGGGCACTGAAGACGATGTTGTTGGTTCATTCGGAGTTGTTAAACGAGATCAGTTTAATCAACCGGTGGTCGACGACATTTTTGGACTACTTCCGCAAGTAACTGGTCGCGCGACACCTTCCTTTTTTATGGGGATTTTTGCCGATAGCAACTTTTGGGACGGCAGAGCCGGAACGCAATTCTTTGATCCTCTCGCTTCGGAACAATTGCTAATCGCTGAAGGCGCGGCGTTAGAAAATCAAGCGATTGGTCCCATTCTGAGCAGCGTAGAAATGGGCCACCAGGACAGAAGCTGGTTACAAGTAATAGACAAACTAAATAATGTGGAACCCCTCGCGCTGGCAACCAATTTACCTGGCGACCTGATTGCGGTGCTAGCGATTCACTCAGACTATCCCAATTTATTCACTGCTGCATTTGGAGACAACACTATTTCGCCAACTCGCATTGCAATGGCTATCGCTAGTTATGAGCGTACATTGGTGCCCGATCAATCTCCCTGGGATCTCTACATGGCCGGTGATGAGACGGCAATGACCGACGATCAGATCGAAGGCTGGCAGCTCTGGGAGCAAGATACTGTATGCGATAACTGCCACAAGCCACCTTTGTTTAGTGACAACCAATTTTATAATATCGGACTAAGACCGGCTGACGAAGACATAGGACGGCAAGAAGTCACCGGCTCAAGCGCGGATTTTGGACGATTTAAAACACCGTCATTGCGGAATGCTGGCTTAAAAACATCGCTAATGCATGTTGGCTGGATCACCGATATTCAAGATTCGGTGGATTTTTACAATGCGGAAACCAACGATACAGGTCATCACCAATTTACTGAAAATCAGACCGGTATACCGACTACCAACGGAGGCACAGTCGCCTATGATACCTTATCGATGTTTGGTGCCTCTGCCGAACAACAAGCTATCATTGTGGACTTTATGGCAAACGCACTCACCGATCCTCGGGTCGCGAACGAAACTTTTCCATTCGATCGTCCTACCTTAAAGAGCGAACGTATTGCAAACAGCACGCTTAGTAATGATTTAAAAATTCTCACTTATAACGTCTCTTCAACGGACTGGACCGATCAGGTCGCTGAAGTCATCATCGAGATTAATGCCGATATTATCGGCATTCAGGAGGCACTTGAGGAGCAACAAGATGATCTGCAGCAGCGTCTTGGAACACTTTACGATTTCTATGGTTTTAGTTCCGAAAATAACGATCCAATTCTGGTAAAAAAAGAATTGTTTAAATTGGTACAAAGCGACGAGATCGAAACAGTCACTAATTGTGGCAGTCCTCGTCACTTAAATTATGTGGTTTTAGAAAATATCCAAAGTGAACACTGGTTAGCTTTTTATAATGCCCATCTTTGTGCCACAGTGAATGGAGAAAATATTGAAGAGAACCAGGCACAAGCCGCTGAACTCATCGAGTTAATCGCAGCCAATCAATTAATCTGGCCAGCCTCCATCATTGCTGTCGGCGATTTAAATTCAAGTGAAAGCACCGACACCATTCAATTTCTAATTGAACAACAAACGCTACCGTCGGGCATTGAAAATCATTTATTTCTGAACGATAGTTGGCAATCGGCATTTAACGGTACCACTAGCAAACCGGTGCCGATTGATTGGATTTTACATGCGCCTTACAGTGTCAATGTGGTTGATGCAGAAGTCTTCGAAAATGCCGTCACCGATACCGCATCGGATCATTTACCGCTTACCGCAACAGTCCAACTATCATTCGCTTATGTGGGAGCCGAGGATATTGGTGAGGACGGTGGAGACGATAACGATGACGGTCAAGACGACAATAACGATCCAGCGGACGACGCGAGCAATGATGAAATCCTAACACCCACTGCTGAATCAGGTGGCGGCGGAAGTTTTGATTTTTTAGCGATGTTATTGGTCATTATTATCGTTATTAATAATCGATTTTTAGCCAGGTCTTTTGTCAATAAAGATTAGAGCTTGAAACTCTAAATAACCTGAGGTTAAATAGGCCTGGTTTATATTTTTAAACGAACAACAAAATAAACTAATTAGTAGAAATCTTTTCGTCGGCCTTAAATTGTCGTAAAACAATCTCCACTTCATCATAGGATGAAAGCAATTCAGCAAGGTATAAGGACATTTTATCTGAATCCTTCAGATTGGCCACTTTTTCTAATGCAACGGATTTTCCTGCCAGCTTGATGGCACTTAAATTGCCTGCAATGCCCTTAATTGTGTGGGCCAATCGACAGATTTCTTCAATGTCTTGATGAATGTCACAAGCTTTTATCTGTTTTATATAATGGGGCATATCATCTAAAAATAAGGCCGTTAACTTGACCGCCAGTTTTTTGTTTCCGCTCACTCTTCTTAACATGCCTTGCTTATCCCAAATAGTTTCATTCTCACTTTGCGATTGAGCGCTTGCAGTGTTAATTGATTCTGAGTTTGAACTGGTATTTCTTATCGCCGACTGGATTTCTTTATACTCATTTTTTACAATGGGTTTATCGGCGAGTGTTTTGTTAAGGATCCACTGATTCAAGACAGCAAGTATAGTTTCAGGCTCTACCGGTTTGGATAAATAGTCAGACATACCCGCATCAAGACATTTTTTCCGATCTCCTGCCATGGCATTTGCGGTCATCGCTATAATGGGGAGAGATTTATAGAAATCTCCGGCATCTCCTTCTCTAATATGAAAAGTGGCTTGATAACCATCCATGTCTGGCATTTGACAATCCATAAATATTAAAGTGTAAGGATTCGCTGGAAGTGAGTCCTTGAGTAAATGAATTGCCTCAATACCGTTAAAAGCACAATCTGCGGTTAATCCCATATCTTCCAAAATTCCCAATGCAACTTGTTGGTTAATATGGTTATCTTCCACTAACAAAATCCGACAATTTTCAGGCCATAATTCTTCCATTGCGGATTTACGTCTTAACGAGCTAAGGTAGTTATGGGTGACAATATTTGGTGCTTGATTGAGCGCATCTCCCGCATCGGCAATGACACATAATGAATCAAATAAATCGGTAGTAGTGACCGGTTTTGTAAAAAAAGCACTAAAACCTTTATCCGCAAAAAATTGAGTTGATTCGGAATGCACTATCGATGTCATCATGATTAGCTTCATCGAATCATATAATTTGATGCTTCGTATCTGTTGGGCTAATTCGACGCCATTTATATCCGGCATTTGCATATCCAAATAGGCTACATCAAATCCTTTTCCTTTGGTTTGCTGCTCACATAATGCTAAAGCTTGTTTTGCACAATCCGCTTCGCTGACCATCGCGCCCCAATGTTCTAATTGGCCGCGCAAAACAGCGCGATTCGACGCATTATCATCCACGATTAACAAATGAAATTGCCTGATATCCACCGTTGGTACCACTAGCTGAGAGTTTTTGCTCTTCTCAAGCAAAATAGTCGCTTCGAACTTACTGCCTAATCCCTCGATGCTACTTACTTTGATATCGCCGTCCATTAATTGAGCTAATCTCTTGGTAATTGTTAGACCCAATCCAGTCCCGCCATATTTGCGCGTGGTCGAGCTATCCAGCTGGGTAAAGGCGTCAAACAATCCATCGATCTTGGCTTCAGGAATTCCATCGCCCGTATCAGTAATGGAACAGGATAACCGGTAGCTATCGTCGTCAATTTCGGTTGTTTTACAAGTGAAGATTATTTCACCAGCGTTAGTGAATTTTATCGCGTTGCTGATAATATTTGTAAATATTTGCCTGATTCTACCTGCGTCGCCAATAACCATTGATTGTTCAATGTGAGTGAGGTCAAGAATAAATTCCAATCCTTTAGCTTGTGCTAAAACTGCCATTGATTCGGAAAGTTCACCCAACATGCTTCGCAGATCGAAATCGATTTTTTCGATTTCTAATTTTCCCGATTCGATTTTAGAAAAATCGAGAATTTCACTAATAATCGTCAATAGAGAATTAGCACTGTTTTTTGCGGTTGTTACCTTAACACTTTGATCGGCGTCCAATTTCGAGTTCTGTAAAAGACCCAGCATACCAATTACGCCATTCACTGGTGTTCTGATTTCGTGACTCATCGTTGCCAAAAATTCTGATTTTGTTTCGTTTGCGCTTTCTGCTTGTTTAATGGCATTGACAAGGTGCACTAATGTCTGATTGAGGGATAAGGCTAAATAGGCAAATTCATCTTCAGTATCTAGCTCAATTTTGTTGTTCAAATTACCTTGCTGCACCTTATGGGCACCCTCCACCAGTTTGCTAACAGATCTTAAAATGGTGCGACTGAAAAAATGTAATAACATAGCAGTAAAAGCAAAAGCGATTAGGGTAAATATCATTAACGTTTGTTTGAATAGGTTAGCCGGCTTGGTAATATCTGAAAGCGGGGCGATCGCGATAATACTCCAGTCCATAGCCTGGTTAATTCCGAATTCCGCCATGTCAGCAAATCCCGCCATCACTTCTTGACTTGAGCGGTCAGTATAGATAATGCTGCCAACTTCTCCTTGTTCTGAAAATTTTTCAAGTAAGTTCGGTTGCGCAAAAATGTCCGGAAACAAGTCTAATAATTTAACTTGAGGATCGGCGCTAATAATCACCCGGCCATCGTTATCGACTAAATAAACGTATTTATCTCCGATGACTCTTTCGTCAAAATCCGCCACAATCTGTTTAACGTTATCGAGGTTAATTTCAACCAGCAAGGTCCGTATCACAATTTGATTGGAGTCATCGGTGATGGGAGTAAGAAAAGCAATCCCTGGTCCATTATCCAGTTCAAGAATATTTGAAACAAAAATATCTCCCTGTTTTGCCTGTTGAGAATTTTTGAAGATCGACCTTAATTCCGGGTACAAGGTTAAGACGTGTTGGCCTTTTTCATTCTGTTCGCCAGAACTGGCAATGACGATACCTGTGGGATCGATAATATCGATATCATCTAAATAAGGTGTTTCATCAATGACCTCGGTCAAATATTGAATCATATTTTCAATACTGTCTAACTCAAATACGTCAGCTTGGGACAAAACGCGAACGTCATGTTCGCGTTGAGTAAAATAACGGTCGATATTGGCACCGACTAAAAACGACTTTTCTTTTAAGTCATTTTTTAGCGACTGAAGTAACATGTCTGAGGCGCTATTAGCGGAAAACAGGTAAATTAAAAGCAGCGGAATAAGAGAAACCAATATAGAAATACCAATAAATTTGGTGCTTAGACGCTTGTTCCAGCTGATTTTATCCAGCTGTTGCCGTTGGTAAAGTTTGCGTTGCGGATCCATGAGGCAAACCGATGAGCTAATTGAGTGGGTAGAAATTGAGTATAGGACAGAATTAAGGATATTCAAGGCGTGATGTATAAAATGGCTTTTATCGTGAAGCAACAGGGGGAGAGTCGTTGCTGGAGTGGTTGGTTTTTTTATCTCGATTTGAGACTGAGTAGGGAAATAGTCGGCTAAAAGGCCGTATGGGTGACTCAAGCATAAGAGTCCTAAGGTAAGACTTTATTGGCCTTAGCGCTGAATAGCCAAACATTCGACTATTCAGCAATGTTTTTCAGGTTATTCGTATCTCAATGCCTTAATCGGATTAGTAGTTGCGACTTTGACCGCGTGAACAGCAATGATTAAACAAGCCAAAATGACCGCAACAGAGCCGGACAAAAAGATCACAGGAATTTGAAAGGTAATGCGCTCGGCAAAAAATTGTAAGTACATGTTGGCTGCAAAATAGGCTAGCGGCAATGCAAAAATAATCGCCCACATAACCGGTTTGGAAAATTGCCATAGTAGTAACCGGATGATCTGTGGAATGGAGGCGCCCAATACAATGCGAACACCAATCTCTTTGGTACGTGAACGTGCCATAAACGCCGCCAGTCCAAACAGTCCAATTAACGCCAGCAATAGCGCTAGACCTGCAAATCCAGCCAGTACACCGTTCATGGTTTTGTAGATTTTATAGAAGTCGTTAAACAACCCTTCGAGAAAATCATGTTCTATCGGATAGTCAGGGATCACTCTTTTCCAGGTCTCTTCGATATCTGATACCACTGAAACTGACGCGCCTTTACGAATTCGAACCGCACCATAACGATGAGGTTCTGGCGCGATAATATAGATCCAGGGTTTTATTTTATTGTGCAAGCCTAACAGGTTTTGATCTTCCATTATTCCAACGATATTATATTGAAAAGCGTCGACGTCTTCACCAACTTCTCCCCAAAAAGTTTGACCAACGGCATCATTGATATCTGAATATCCCAGTTTTTTGACCAGTAATTGATTGACTATGACATTGCCAACTCGAGATTCAGAATCTTTCACTTGATCGGAACTGTTTGCTCGAGAAAAGTCTCGTCCAGCCAAAAGGGGCACGTCAAAAGTCGCCAGAAAGTCGTGATCAACTTCATTGATATTGATAGAAAATTCATTTTCTTTATCCCCCTTCATTCGGCTAACCGGGCGATGGCTGTTACTTTGTTCAAAGGGAACTTGTGCGGTAAAAGTGACATGAGTGACATCCGTCAGCTTGAGTAACTCATTGCGAAGAAGACTCTCACGTTCATAAATGGATTTTACTGCGGTTCTTTTTAGAACAAGCACCTCGTCTTTAGGATAAATATTGCTGGATTCTTTTACTTTTGCATTTTGGAAAAAAACGATCATCACAATAGACAACATAAAAATGGCCAGCATAAACTGGGTGCCAATCATCAAGGAGCGGAAAAAATTACCTTTTCCGGTATTATTTTTCAAGTTGTTAAGCGCATCGATCGGCGTCGTTTTTGTGATCAGAAAACTGGGGTAGGCGCCTGCAACCAATCCGACTAGCAACGTTGTGCCCAATAGCCAGGGCATGATACTCAAATAATTTAAACTCACCGCCTTATTCGTGGCCTCATTAAATACCGGCACAATAAATTCTAACAAGGCCAGGGCGATCAGCATGGAAATAAACGCAATGGTTAAACTTTCGGTAAGAAATTGCGCTATTAATTGACCGCGGCTGGCACCCAAGGTTTTTCGTAACCCAACTTCTCTGGTGCGACCGATACTTTGTGCCGTGGCCAAATTGGTGTAGTTAACGATTGCGACAATCAATACTAAAATACCCAGGATCTGGATACTTTCTAAAACCGGCATCCCCACCATGTCCCAAAAAGACGCGTGAGTACTCTTTAGCGGGACTGCTTTGATAGCCGTCATAAAGGACTCTTTCATTTCAGGGTCAACATGCTTGTCAAAAATGATATTAATCTTTGCATTTAGCTCAGCCAGCGGTATTGGCTTTTTGGTCATGATATAGACGTGATTGCCGCCACTAATGTTGTACCAATTTCCCTGCAGATCCCAACCATCAATTCGATTAAGTGCGACTAAGGGTGCTATTAAATTGACATCACCGTGAATGAAAGATGAATTAAAATGGCTATTGAGCGGCAGATCTTCGATCACCGCGGTGATATGTAAATCGTGTTGGTGATTAAGAAAAATATTCTCTCCGACGACATCCAGTCGGCCGAATAATTTTATTGCCGTTTTGCGTGTGATAACAAACCCTTTAGGATCGGACAGCGCCCTTTTATCACCAAAGATATAGTTAAAATCAAAGATATCCAGCAACTCTTTATCGGCAAATCTGATTGATTCATGAAAGTGCTTGTCGCCAATGGTGACCAAATAGGCTCGTCTGATGGTTCTGGCAAAAACATCAATTTCTTCCAGATCGGCGCCAATCAGCGGCCCCAGTGCTGAATAGGTATTTTCGAGCGCTTTAACACCAAGATTAGCCTTTGGCGATAAAGTGGAAGCAATCGTATAGGTCCGTTGATGGTTGCTAAACATGGTGTCGTGCTGTTGTTCATATTCAGCAATAATGCCGCCGAATAAATACACGGCTAATCCGATTGCCAGACCAAAAATATTGATGGCCGCAAATACTTTGTTTTTGACTAGCGTTCGAAGGGCTATTTTTAAGTAATTTTGAAACATGGTGTTTCCCTATTTTTAAAAGGAGAAAGAACGAATGGTGAAAACAAAATTTTACGCCGCACGTACATTCTCAGTGACCACATGACCATCAAATAAATTAATGATCCGCTTAGCATAATCCGCGTGAGCCGGACTATGAGTCACCATCACGATGGTGGTGCCCTCATCATTAAGCGCTTGCAACATTTCCATCACTTCCTGACCATGGGCGCTATCCAAATTTCCAGTCGGTTCGTCGGCAAGGATCAATTTTTGATTACCAACGATTGCACGAGCCACCGCTACCCGTTGTTGTTGGCCTCCGGAAAGCTGACTGGGCATATGTTTAGCCCGATGGGCGATTCCGACTTTGTCCATCACTTCATTCACTCGCTTTTTTCGCTCGGCAACCGGGATCTTGTGATACAGCAACGCCAGCTCAATATTTTCTTCAACAGAAAGCTCGTCGATTAAGTTGAAACTCTGAAAAATAAATCCGATATTATGTTTTCTAATTTGAGCCAATTTAGTTTCGGGGTACCATGAAATATCCTCGTCCATAAAGTGATATTGTCCTTCGGAGGGATTATCGAGCATACCAATAATATTCAGTAAGGTCGATTTACCACAACCGGATGGCCCCATAATGGCAACAAACTCACCTTTTTCGATTTCGATATTCACTGCATTTAAAGCCACAGTTTCGACATCATCGGTCTGATAAATTCTAGAAAGATCGTGTAGTTTTAGCATTAGTTTTTCCTGTAAAGTTTTGTTAAATGTTTAAATGTTTAAATGTTAATTTATTTTTTACCAATATTCAGCCAAGTGACTGCTATCAAGTTCTGCTCCCCTACCAAGTCCCTTGAGAGGAGAGCCGATAGAGATTTTAGTCACTAAGATTCAATCGCTGCATATCCTGATAGCCATTGTAGGTGCTGGTAACAACTTGCTCGCCGACTTCCAATCCATCGAGTACTTCGATATAACGACTATTACGCCGACCAAGTGTCACGTTTCGTTTTACCGCCTGGGATTTATCGGCTGTGACCACAAAAATCCAGTTGCCACCGGTATCCTGAAAAAAAGTTCCGTTGGGTATCAAGGTGGCTTTGCTAGCATCACCTAAAGTCAGCTTGGTTTGTACCGATTGGCCGCGCCGGATCTCTGTGGGCTGTTCTCCCACAAAGGTAAAATCGATTTTAAATTGGCCGTTTTGTACTTGAGGATAAACTTTTGAAATGCTGAGTTGGTAGGACTTAAATTGGGCTTTTTGGCCGAGATCGACCCGTCCCAAATAAAACTCATCAATATTGGCAGTTAATTTGTAATCATTGGGCGTGTCAATTTGGCCCATGCGTTCTCCGCGGCCAATGCTCTGTCCAATCTCTATATCAAAGCCCGACAACTTGCCATCAACCGGCGCTTTAACGGTCATATTGTCTAAATTCTGCCGAGAAATTGCCAAGTTATTTTCAAGCCTTTGGCCGGTTTCGGTTAAAAATGCCAGTTGTTCAACTTGCATCTTGCTATCCGACGCCTGGCTCTCCAAGGTGATAGCCAGTCGATTTTTATACCATTGCAAGGTATCTTGAGTATCTGCAAATTGGGTTCGTGCCACTGCACCGGTTTTGACCAGGTTGTTTTCTCTTTTTAGTTGGCGAGTTAACATTTTTATCTGGTAGCGAATATCGATCAGATTACTTTTATGCTGCAGTCGATTTTGTTCAAGATTTAATTCAATCGAACGCATATTATTGAGTTGTTCGGCGACTCTCGCTTCATTGCCAAGCACGCTGAGTTGCAAGGAAGCATTTGACAGTTCGACAATTAAATCCCCGGCCTTCAGGTTGGCGCCATCTTCTACTAAAATACGTTCAACACGACCCCCTTCGATGGCATCCAAGTACAATGTTTTAGCAGGGGTTACTCGGGCTCTAACCGGAATAAAGTCTTCAAAAGTGCCACTAGTCACGGTTGAGATTTGGATTTGTTTTTGATTGACGGTGAGGCTTCTGCCATTTGATGTTAATCCCTGCAAAACAAAATAACCCAGCGCCAGTAAAACAACACCGGGTAGTGCGATCTTTGTTAGCCAGTTGTTTTTTGGGGTGATTTTACGATCCATTGCGGCACCCGAAATTGAATCAGTCTTGCGCAGAGAGTTACCGCCAGGGGTTAAATTCTGTTTATGGGATTTTCGGGATTGGTCCATGGATGAGATTTTTGTCATTTAGAGAAGTTCCTGATTAAAAAATATTGATCTAACTACCTATATAGCAAATGACGAGCCAACTTATTACTTATTGTTTTATAAGGGATTAACTGCTAGGTGTTCGAAAGTGAACACAAATCACTGTACGCAATCGTGCAGATTGTGTACGATTGTGAACACTAAATAACCTGAGCTCGGGATAAATAACCCGAGCAGGGGTTAAATACCGAGGATCTAACGTGAAACAAGACGGTGTAATACTGATTGTCGATGATGATGAAGATATTTTAATCGCTGGAAGGCTGCTGCTGAAGCGTCATTTTTTATCGGTTAAAACCTGTCATCAACCGGAACAAATACCCACTTTAATGAACCAACAACAGTTTGACGCGATCTTGCTGGATATGAATTTTGGTCCAGGTGAAAGTAGCGGTAAGCAAGGTTATTCCTGGCTGGAAAAAATCCTGGCGATCGATCCTCAAGCCGTGGTGATAATGATTACCGCGCACGGGGGAGTGGATGTCGCGGTGGAAGCGATGAAACTGGGCGCAACCGATTTTATTGCCAAACCCTGGCAAAATGCCAAAGTGGTGGCCACCTTATCCTCAGCGGTTCAACTTGGCAAAAGTCGGGTTGAGGCTAAAGAGCTTCGAAATACTAATAAACTCCTGGCGCAAGTCACCAGCCAGCCGAATAATCAGCAATTATTGGGCAATTCCAAAGCCATGAATCAAGTGCTCTCATTAATTGAACGCTCAGCGCCAACGGACGCTAATGTGTTACTGCTCGGTGAAAATGGTACTGGAAAAGAATTAGTCGCTCGAGAAATTCATGCCCAAAGCCTTCGCTCGGATCAAGTTTTTATGTCGGTTGATTTGGGAGCGATTTCTGAGTCACTGTTTGAAAGTGAATTGTTTGGTCATAAAAAAGGGGCATTTACCGGCGCCAGAGAAGATCGGGTCGGTCGTTTAAAAGCAGCCAATGGTGGTACCCTGTTTTTGGACGAAATTGGTAATTTACCGCTGCACTTACAGGCCAAATTATTGACTGTGTTAGAGCAGCGAGTGGTGACCCCAATAGGCACTAATTCAGCGGTCCCGTTTGATGTACGGGTGATAACCGCCACTAACGTCAGCAAACAGGATTTGTGCCGAGAGGATAAGTTCAGGCAAGATCTCTTGTTTCGATTAAACACCGTGGAAATCGAATTGCCACCGCTTAGACAAAGAGTCGATGACATAGCGCTTATTGCTACTCACTATATCGACTTATACAGTCATAAGTATGACAAGCCAGCTAAAGCTTTGACCAGCGAAGCGCTTAACGCCATGAAAGCTTATCCATGGCCTGGAAATATCAGAGCGTTAAGACACGCAATAGAGCGTGCGGTCATTTTGTCACAAGGCTCACAATTAGATAGAAGGGATTTTCAGTTAGAAATTCAACCGAATCAGGCTGGTGACAGGTTAATCAGTTCAGGTGTGCATGTCGATTTAGAAAACCCAATCAAGGTTGCGGTTAGTCATACCGAAGAGGTGGATTTAACTGACTTAAATCTCGATAAGCTAGAAAAAGCGGCGATCTCGCAAGCCTTAAAAAAACATCGATACAATATCAGCCACTCAGCAAAAGCGCTAGGATTAACCCGCGCAACATTGTATCGAAGGATGGAAAAACATGGGCTTTAAAAAATTCTCCATTTTAATCGCTATCAGAACTGTTATGGTGATGTTGACTACTGTTTTGCTGGGGTTTTTGATCAACCTAAACGGCTATTATGCGTCAACTCTATTGGTGACCCTTCTGTTGGTTGCTCAATGCGTACTGGTTTTTCGTTTTGTGGTTAAAACCAATAATGAATTGACCCGATTTTTTGACGCGGCACGTTATGCCGATTTTTCCCAGCGATTTGAATTCCAGGATCTCGGAGCGGGTTTTGCCGAGTTGGGAAATACCTTTACAGATATTCTAAAGCGTTTTCAGGAAAATCGTGCCGAGCAGGAAGAGCAATACCGACATTTAAAGGCCTTGATTGAGCATGTGCCGGTGCCCTTAATCAGCATTCATTCTGACGACAAAATAAGCCTTTGGAACAATAGTGCGCGGCGTTTGTTTGGTGCCAACACTGTCACCCAACTGGATGATTTGGCGCAATTTGGTGAAGATTTTATTGCCCAATTGCAATCGCTAGGGGTAGGGGAGCGTCGACTAGTGAGCTTTGAAGTCGATGGTATGGAGCAGCAGTTAGTGATCCAGGCAACCCAAATTATTATTAGTGGTCGACAGGAAAAACTGCTCAGCCTACAAGATATTCAAAGCGAGCTGGACGGAGTGCAATTGCAAGCCTGGCAAGATTTAGTGCGAGTGCTTACTCATGAAATTATGAACAGCATTACCCCGGTGGCGTCATTGGCTAAAACCGCCGCCGATCTATTGGATGATGCTAAATCTAAACTTAAGGATTCCGTTGTAATTGCTGACGAATTAACTGATGCGTCTGACGCAATAAACACCGTCGCTCGTCGCAGCGACGGTTTAATGAATTTTGTGGGAAGCTATCGAAGACTGACACGTCTGCCTACACCCAACAAGAAAAATATCAAGCTTGAGCGGTTGTTTTCACAAGTCGCTGCGGTAGCGACCAGTGATTGGAATGAAAAGAATATCGAGTTAACCATAAAAATCGAACCACCCGGATTGGCCACCAGGGTGGACGTTGATATGATTGAACAATTACTGATCAATTTATTGCAAAACGCTGAGCAAGCGCTCGCAACCATCGAGTCGCCCAAAGTGAACATGGTTGGCTCAATGAATAGACGAGGGCATGTGGTCATTGATGTTTTCGATAATGGGGCGGGTGTACCCGATGATATCGTGCAAAAAATCTTTGTGCCTTTTTTTACTACTAAACGAGAGGGCTCGGGGGTGGGCTTGGCTTTAACCCGTCAAGTGATGATCGCTCATGGCGGAAGCGTTAAGCTTAATCCGAGTCCACTAGGTGGTGCTAGTTTTAGATTAACCTTTTAGGTTTAAACCTTAATTATCAAATTCCTCAATGGAAAACTAATGAGTAAGAAAGTAGAGCAAACTGCAATTCCACTATCCCATCGGATTGCCACTCACGATGACGTCCCTGCAATTATTGAATTAATGAAACTATCAATCACTGAAAACATGAAGTCGTTTCTTTCAGCAGAAGAAATCGAAACGGCTAAGGAAACCATGGGCGTTGATAAAACCTTGCTTGAGGATAAAACTTATTTTGTTATCGAGACCCTTCATCAAGGTCAGCCCCTCATGGTCGGTTGTGGTGGTTGGGGAAAGCGTAAAACGTTATACGGCGGTGACCACACCCGTGGGCGTGATGATTCCCTGAGTGACCCTCAAAACGACCCAGCTCGAATAAGAGCGATGTATACCCATCCCGATTGGACTCGTAAAGGTATTGGTTCATTGTTGCTCAATTTGGGTGAGCAAGCCGCACGTGATGCGGGATTTAAATTTATTGAGCTTGGTGCAACCATTCCAGGCGAGCCACTTTATCTTGCCAAAGGTTTTGTTGAAGTCAGTCGCGAAGTGTTTGCCGGAGCCAATGGGGCTGATAATACACTCATTAAAATGCGCAAAAAACTTTAGACTTTCAGTAAGTTTTTATTCGGTTATCAATTAATTTTTATCTATATCTCTTCAAGTTTTAGTTTCATCGCATCATCAATTTCTGATGGTTGTATGTGTGATATAATATTTTTAAATACCCTTATTTCATTTTGTTCGATTATTCCAAGCCTCAGACGAATAATTTAAGCTCTACAAATCATGCAATTTACACCGGTCAGATCGTTATTTTAACGAGTGGAATTACTGCCAGTGCAGCCGAATTCTCTTTAAATATTGAGTCATCCTCAATTCCGTTGATATATTTTTGCGGAGGCGTTTGCTACTTTGAGTGATTCCTGGAGGTTAGATCCTTCGAGGCCTTCTTTTGTTCCTAACATCAAAAAGCCATTTTTTACTAGCGAATTAAACAATGACTGAAGAACTTTAGATTGTAGTGTTGGATTAAAATAGATCATGACATTTCTACACATTGCAAGGTGGATCGATTTAAGACATTTATCTTGAATTAAATCATGCTGGCAAAAATGGATACACTCCATCAGTCTATGTTTAAATTTTTGCTGACCATAGGCGGTTGAAAAATATTGACTTAAACTAGACGAGCCGCCGGCTTGTTGGTATCGCTTGGCATCATCCCTATTTAAGCTTTTGCGAAGTATGCCTGTTTCACATTGTTGTATAACTTTGCTGTTAATATCGGTTGCATAGATATGCGAACGTTCGATTAAGTTTGCTTCATCTAACATGATTGCTAATGAATAGGCTTCTTCACCGGTGGCGCATCCTGCAACCCAAATATTAATCTTCTGATAATTTGCCATGTCGGGTAAAACAACGTTTTTCAGGGCTAAAAAAGCGAAAGGGTCGCGAAAAAGCTCCGATACATTCACCGTTAACTGGTTAAGAATTTGACGTCTAGATTCCGGTTGATGTGCTAAAACTGGCATGAGCTCACTGATAGAAGAATAACCGTTAGTTGAAATGTAGTTTCTAATTCTACGAGTTAAAGACGCCTGCGCGTAGCCAGATAAATCGTAGCCGGAAAATAACTTAAGAGCCTCAATAAAAAGCCTCACTTCAATGTTTTCAATATCAGACAATGAAATTTATCCGTATAAACTGTTCAAACGACAAGGGCGGTTGGGATCCATAGTTTCATCATGGTGAGTAGCTGATCTAAATCAACCGGTTTTGCTAAATAGTCGTTGGCTCCAGCGTCGATGCATTTTTCCTTATCGCCTGGCATCGCATTGGCGGTTACCGCTATAATCGCTAAGTCTTTGTATGCGGGATTCTTCCTAATTTGTCGCATCGCCTCATAGCCGTCCATTTCCGGCATCATAATGTCCATTAAGACCAAATCGATATCGGAATGTTCTTCTAACATTTCAATGCTCTGTTGACCACTTGAGGCAAGTTTGACAATGAGTCTGTTTTTTCTCAAAACTTTAGCCAATGCAAAAGTATTGCGCATGTCGTCATCAACCAGTAAAACAACTTTTCCGTCCAAACCATTATCATCAACCGTTGTTGGTTGTTTCTGTTTTTGCTTTACCGAAGGAGAATCGAGCGGTTTATCGAGTTCTGATTGGTTGTTCAATTGATTCACAAACAAACGAACTTCATCGACCAGGCTTTCCGCAGAACGCATTGACTTAGTGATAATGTTTACCTCCAAACGCTCTAATATGTCGAGTTGCTTTTCAGAAATGTTCTGGTCGACATAGGCGAATACTGTTCTCATTTTCAGGTTTGATTCGGAGGAAAGTTTGTCGAGAAATTCGTATCCGTAACCAACAGGAAAGTGTAAGTGCAATACCGCTATATCGAAAGGTGTTAGCTGCAACATATCAAGTGCTTCGGAGGCCTGCTCAAGTGCCTTATAACTTATATTGACTAATTCAAATTTTTCACTTATTTGCTTAAGTTCTTGGCTGTCGTTTTCGACCAATAATACTTCTATCGGCTTATCGCCACGTTGGAATGAATTGACGATATGGACAAGCTGTTCAGTGGTTACCGGTTTAACCGCTTTTTCGGTTGCATGATGTTTAGGTATGCCTTCGATATTATCCAGTGCACTAATAATATGAACTTGAATCTGACTGGTTTTCGGATGATGCCGTATATTGTGAAGCACCTCAGCTCCGTTCATTCCTGGCAACGTATAATCGAGAATAATACCACTGATTGGATACTGTGTAGCCAAGGCAAGGCCTGATTCACCGTCAGGCGCTACAATAACTTGACAGTTTTGTTTGTGACAAACACGGGCCAATATTTTTGCGAATTTTGGGTCGTCTTCTATCACTAAAATGAGTCGCTTCGAAGGAAGGATGCAATCTCGGTCGTCTTTAAATGGCGGTGGCTTAACGGTTATAGAGGTAATATCAATCAGTTCCATTTCGTCTACAAGCATGCGAGTCTTCACTTGACTTTTTTGTTGAACTAAATTTAACCCTATAGATTCATCGGGGTTGGCGGTTGGATTGGAAAAGTTTTCAATCAGTCGATGGATTACCGGCAAATATAAACTAAAGGTCGAACCTTGATTAACGGTACTGATTAATTTTAGATCACCTCCTAGCAACCGAGAAAAACTCAGCGCGATCGATAGACCGAGTCCGGTACCTCCGTGAGTTCGACTGGTGGTACCATCTGCCTGCTGAAAGGCCTCAAAGACCGCCGCTTGTTTGTCCAAAGGAATTCCAATACCAGTATCTTGAACACTAAATTCAACCACATCCGAATGACCACTTAAAAAACCTTCGCCATGTCTAATCGCAATCGATAAAACCACCTTACCCTGGGCGGTAAACTTTAAAGCGTTACTGATTAAATTATTGAGTATTTGTCCGACCTTAATACCATCAGTGGTAATGGTTTCAGGCAAATCTTCGTCAAGCTGAATTTCAAAACCGATATTTTTATCCTCCGCCATATGTTTGAAGCGGCTGTTCATTCCCAACGCAAAGTCTTGCAAACGAACATCTTCGGCAATCAGGGTCATTTGTCCTGCTTCGACTTTGGATAAATCCAAAATCTCATTAATCAATTCTAATAGACTTTGCCCGCTTTGCTGAATGACCTGAGCAGATTCTACTTCGTCTTCAGACAAATTATTATCGTCATTATCTGCCAAGGAGCGCGCTAATATGAGTAAGCTATTTAAAGGGGTTCTGAGTTCGTGTGACATATTGGCTAAAAACTCAGACTTGTATTTACTCGCCTCTTCAATTTCTTTTGCTTTCTCTTCGCTGTCCTGGCGAGCCTGTTCTAAATATTCCTGTTGCTCTTTGAGTCTTTTACTGTTTTCTGATAAAACTTCGTTGGTCACTCGCAACTCTTCCTGTTGAGCCTGCAATTCTTTGGATTGATTCTGGCTTTCTGTCAACATCTTCAAAACATGATCTCGTTGATTAATAGTAATCAAAGTGATCGCGACATTTTCTGATGACTTATCCAGTAGGGCTATTGCCTTTTCGGGAATGGCACTGATCCAGGCGAGTTCAATGATCGCCAGTAAGTCGTCATTGTAGGCAAACGGAAAAATGAGGATCGACTTTGCCGGACTAGAGCCCAAGCTCGAACTAATGGAAAGGTAGTCATCAGGTATATCGATGATTTTTATTGCTTGTTGTGACAGTGCAACTTGACCGAGAAGACCATCGCTTTGCTCAACATTTTCATGCGTGTCTGAATTTTTCAACCCATAGCTCGCTACCAGACTTAACTGCTCTTCTTCAACCCAGTAAAAAGTCCCTACCTGGGCATCGATATATTTAATAATGTAATTTAGCAAACCTTCAGCCAGGCCATATTTATCCTGTGCGCCACGCATCAGGTCATTCATTTTCAATACGCCTTGTTCAAACCATTCGCGTTCCTCCAGCTGTTTTTTATTGAATTTTAGTCTAATCAACATTTGATTGTAGCCGTCGGCTAATACTCCGATCTCTGACTGATCTTTTATTTTAACCTTTACATCGAGATTGCCTGCGCCTGCCTGCTTCACACTGTTAGAAATTTCTAAAATAGGGCTGACTATTTTTCTTGTGATAGGTACCGCTGAAAGCCAAATGACCAACGAACTAATCACCGTTAAACTGACGAATATATTAATCAGCGTTGATACAGCTTGATAGGCTATTTGGGATTCAATTTCAACCACCACCACCCAAATGACCTCCGCAATGTCTATTGCTGTTAAAACGGCGACGACATTTTTTCCATGGATATTAATATAGTTAATTTCTTGCTGAGAATCACCAATATCTTGGTCACTGTTTGTATATTTATTAAACCATTTTTCTATTTCAGCTGACTCAATTTTTACCGTAAGCAGCCGGTCATTTTCATAGGATCGAGTATTGGTACGTAGAATTCGGTCTAATCCCAATAAGTACATCTCCTTGCCGACACTATTCTCAAGACGGCGATTATCTTTCATCAATTGGTCAATCGTTTCGGCTTCTATTTCGATAACCAGCGCCCCTATTTTGTCGCCATCTTCATTAATCAAACTGTTTACGAAAAAACCTGATATCTTGCTTTTATCCATGAAATAACCGAGATCTGAAAAAGAGGTGTTGCCGGTGGCAAGCGCCTTAGAAAAACTTTTGCTTAAGTTCGAATCAACATAGGCGTCATTCAACAGATTTAGTCCCAAATCTTTTGCTCTATCTGCGCTGAACAGAATGTTGCCATTCAAATCGAGTAGCTTTACATCGGTATATCCGTAAGTTTTCCAAAACTGTTCGACGTCTTGACTTAGCTCGTCAACAATGATGCTCCATCGATAACTTTTGACAAATTCACTAAGCGGTTTGTTACTTTGTTGATAGCTCGCCTGTAATTGACCGAGTAGTTCGACATTGCTTTGCCGGTCTGATTCCGAGTTAATATCTTGAAGAACGCCCTCAAAATATTGGTTGACTGATTGGGCGCGTACTAAGGATAAATCTCTTAAATCTTTTCTGGTAATATTTTTAACTTCAGAACTAACATAGAGGTAGCTAATACTGGAAAGCAACAAGAGCGGTATCGTAGCCATAAGCACCATATTGCTTAGCAGTCTTTTTCCCAGGGATTTAGATTTTAACAAGTCGGATAATTTTATCATGTCAATTCTTTGTCGTTTAGATTATTTTCAATCGCGGCTATCAGAAATTCCGCCGGTAAAAAATGCCTTTGGACGGAAAGTGATTATTCGAAAATCAGGGCTATTTATCTGAGAAGCGGGTATCCGAAAATTCTTGAATATTAATGGCTTCTGGGATAATACCGCCCTCTACCGCGAGATCCATGATGACTTTTAGCCCGGCCTCATCATTGTTTAAATTGCGGTAATTAATGACATTCAAATCAGGCCTCAAACTTTGAATGATGGCTTCACGGTTATGTTTAGGAATGTGTTTTCTTACCATGCTAGCAATGGCCTCCATTGCCTCGCCTCCTTGTCTGCGCGCAATTTCAATATCCTCACCGGCTAATTTTATATACTTAATGACCTCTCCGAGGGCGGCCTCCTTATTCTTTATTGTTTCATCTTGCGCCAAAACGATACACTCAACATGTCCTTTGGGCCATTTCATGACGTCTTTGGAATACCATGCGACGTATCCAAAGTTTTGAGTCTCTACCACATCGGCCCAGGGCAATGACTGTTCAAAAGCGGCGGCGCGATTACGGCTGTTGGCCTTTTTGATAAATGCGGGCGCTTTGGGAGGCGCGATCCCTATGATGACGGCGTCTTCAGTTTTACCCCGGCCGATCGCTAGCCGTTTACCATGTTCTTTCAGGTATTTG
This sequence comes from uncultured Kangiella sp., assembly GCA_964578045.1. Classification (GTDB taxonomy): domain Bacteria; phylum Pseudomonadota; class Gammaproteobacteria; order Enterobacterales; family Kangiellaceae. The sequence continues at coordinate 20,051 of CAZOBX010000055.1, forward strand.
TAAAGCACCACTGAATGAGTCGCCATTAAGTGTGGTACACCTACTTCAATCGGTTTTTTTTGTTTTTTTGATGCATTAGCAAATGCGATTGCTACTTTTTCATCGGGCTTTCGGTCTATTCGTTTTTCGGGTAGTTTAACTTCTTTATTTAATAAATCGTTTATTGCCAAGGCATTACCGTCACGGTGCATCATGGCCACCCAACGTGATTTCGGCCGTTCTCTGAACATATCCATTGCCAGAGGGCTCATCACATAAGCCATATCAACCTCGCCCGACTGGAAATAGGCGCGAAGCAGATCCCAGCTTTTCATTTGTTCGATCTGAAAATCAGCGTGTACCATTTTGTCGCGGTATTTTTCGTATGCAATAATACTCGCATAGTGGTCCGCTAAAGGAATATAGATCGCTTTAATGGTTTTCTTTTCGGCGTGAAGGGTGGGAATGCAAATTAGAACGACAAATACAACAGCAAATAATTTATTAGCCAGCATTCTAAATAAGAGAATTGATCGGTTAGGTAATTGCATGGTTGTTTCCTTTTGCTAAAATTGTTTAAAATAGACCATCGAATTGGCCAGGTTTAATGTCATTGATTGCTGTGGTTGTGTATCCAGACTTCTAGCTCTTTGATCGGTAATGGTTTAGCAAAGTAAAACCCTTGCGCGAAGTCGCAACCTTCTTGTTTTAAGAATTCCCATTGAGCTTCGGTTTCGACTCCCTCGGCGACAACTTTTAGTTCCAAACCGTGTGCCATAGCGATGATCGCCCTTACCAGTACCATATCTTCTTTTTCGCTCGGTAGGCCACTAATAAAACTTTTGTCTATTTTTACCGTATTGATTGGGCAACGTTTCAAGTAGCTTAGCGCAGAATAGCCGGTACCAAAGTCATCCACTGAGAACTTAATGCCTAGCTTATGTATTGCGTCTAACTGGTGACTGACTTCACTGGAATCATCGAGTAATAAACGCTCGGTAATTTCTATTTCTAAATTTTCGGGTTTGATTTTTTTCGTTCTAACGGCCTTTTGAATGGTTTTAAACCACTGCTTGCTTTTAAACTGCAAGGTGGATGCATTGATTGCAACTGTCAATGGTAATGGAGAGCGGTTAGATAATGTTGCAATGCGGCTGATAGATTGCTCAAAAACCCAATTACCGATTTCATGAATGAGTCCGGTCGATTCTGCAATCGGTATAAAATAGTCTGGGGGGACATTACCTAGCTCCGGATTAGACCATCTAAGCAGCGCTTCTACGCCAACTATTTGTTTATTTTCAATATTTACTAATGGTTGAAAATGAATGTCGAACTCATTTTTTTCAATTGCGTGTCTGAGATGTCTTTCCACCTTCATGCGCTTGTGTGCGTGATCATCCATTTCTTTGGAAAAGAAACTAAAGGTATTTTTTCCACTTTGTTTAGAGCGACACATTGCAATATCGGCACAGTCAACTAACTTAGCAGGATCTTCAATTTGGTCAGGGTAAACAACCACACCGATACTGGCGCTTAAAACAATTTCTTCATTATCAATATAAAGAGTTTTTCTTGCCGCTTGAAGGGTTTGTTCAATCCGCCCGAGTAGCTGATCTGTGTGCTCCAGGTCGACGAATAAAATGACAAATTCATCCCCACCAAAACGAGCGACTGTGTCGGTTTTTCTGACCAAAGCGAGGAATTGATCGGCAATTTTAATTAAAACAGCATCCCCTATTTTATGACCCAGACTATCGT
>CAZOBX010000055.1:21800-26716 GCA_964578045.1 uncultured Kangiella sp.
CTATTCGACCTGGAGGCCGCCCGCTCTATCTCTAAAAATAAACGACGTCTATTTGGCAAACTGGTGAGAATGTCATGATCTGCCAGATATCTGTTTTTGTCTTCCAACATAGCACGATTGATAATTTCTTGTTCTAAGCCATGTTTCAGTCGCCACAGTTCCATAAAAAGTGAAATTTTTGCAGCAAGAATATCCGCTTGTACGGGCTTGGTAATATAATCGATTGCACCAGAAGCATATCCTTTTAGAATATGATCTTCATCACGATGAACGGCGGTAATAAAGATAATTGGAATATGTTTAGTTTGCTCTTCTTCTCTTAAGAGCTCTGCGGTTTCATAACCGTCCATAACAGGCATTTGTACATCCAGTAAAATGAGTGCTAAATGATCGGTTCTAATCGCTATAGAGAGGGTTTCCTCTCCTGACTCCGCTTCGATCAATTTCGCATCCATTCGGTTTAGTAGTTTCTTGAGAGCAAATCGATTCGCGGCGACATCGTCAACGATGAGTATTGAGGGACGATCCTTCGGCTTCAATTGCATTGTCATAGTGGTATTCTTTGGTTTATATCCGTTGGACTAATCATAAAAAGAAGTCTGGTTGCCGCCAGCCTTTTTTGCACAATACATCGCGCTATCAGCATGACTAAGAAGCTCATTAATGTCTTTACCATTGATCGGGAATTTTGCTACACCAATACTCGCGCTAATGGCTATTGGGTTACTTTCAAAAAACATCGGCTTTGAAACGCAGGCAATTATCCTCTCAACTTTTTCATTAAGGTCAAAGTCGGCTTCTACCTCACTGATTAAAATGACAAATTCATCTCCACCGATGCGGGCAAAAGTATCATACTTCCTGATAAGTGTATTCAGCCTGTCTGCTACTTCGGTCAAGGTATAATCGCCTGCTTCATGCCCTAAAGTGTCGTTCACCTGTTTGAAGCCATCCAGGTCGATCATTAATACGATGATATGTTTTCCACTCCGATCCGCTCGATTAATTTCTTTGGTAAATTGATTCATCAACTCTCTTCTATTCGGTAGACCGGTTAACTCGTCATGGTTAGCTAAATACCTGAGTCGATCTTCAATAAGAGTGCGTTTATTGATCTCCTCTTCGAGACCTGCCCTTAGTGTCCATAAATCTAAAAATACTTTGACCTTTGAAAGCAAAATCTCAGGCACAATCGGTTTGGTTAAATAGTCCGCAGCGCCATAGGAATAGCCTTTAAGAATCTGTGCGTCATCGCGGTGGATTGCGGTAACAAAAATAATCGGAATATCCTTGGTTTGTTCTTCCTGTTTAAGTAATTCCGCGACTTCGTAGCCGTCCATTTCGGGCATTTGCACGTCTAACAGGATTAGCGCTAGATCTTTTTCTCCTACGGCTTGGTGCAGTGCTTCCTGGCCAGAACTGGCTTCCATTATTTCTGCGTCAAAGTCTTCCAGCAAGGTTTTTAGTACCAATAGGTTCGCTCTGACATCGTCAACAATGAGAATTTTTGCTCGATTAGTGTTTTTCTGCATAGTTTATACTCAAAGATGATTCTCTGAGTATAGTAGAAGGTGGGGAATGTATAGATTTATTTTCCGGCATAAAACAAGCGAATAATTCACTCACTTTATGAATTTTTTCCGTTTTATAAACAGTAACTTAACTTGATAAGTGGTGAATTACAATTACTTAATAATCGTTGATTGCGATGGTCCGCTAAATCGACTGGAAATTAAATATTCCTGTTAGAAAAGAAGAATGTCAAAGCTGGGTCACTTGCAATGGCTGTTCAAATCTGTCTTCGAGGAAGGGGCAGGAAGGGGGCTTAATGATCGAAATATAGCACTCAATTACCCTCGATGAGAAGGATTCTATAGAAGCGGCACGAGATTTTATTGGTAGCGGGAGGTTTAATTGGCATTGATGACGATAACAGCGAAGTTAATATCTTATGCCTGGCGATTGCACAAATTCACTAATGGGTGACTTTGTGAGCATCCGTTTAAATGTGGGCGGTATTAAAAATAGGGACTGTTTTCTTTAAATGCTTTATAGGTGTTTATATCAACGTCGATGCCAAAACACCTTGTATGAATAAACTGGTCATCTTTGTGAAAAACACTAGAATTATAAAGTATATATTTTATCGAATCCTTTCCTTGTACTCTGGCAGGATAATTCTTTAGAATTTCAAATTTACCTAGCCTTTCCGTCATATCCTTTAGAACCTGTTTATCGAGCTGGAATTCGGATGTATTATGCCCTACGTACTCATCTTTCGAATAACCCAGTATCTCAAGTTCGTACTGGTTGGCATACAATATTGTCCCATCAGACGAGACTGAGTGAATGCCAACCGAACTATGCATTAAAAAATTGCCTGATTCTTCGGAAAACATATTATACCTCTACTAACAAAAGGTCATACTTAGCTTACCTCAACTCTTATCCGGAGTTGAGGTAAGCTAGTGACAATAATATTTTCCGCCGATATTTCGCGCTTGTCAATTCAATCAAACCTCCCTTATGTTGCGGTCGATAGTAGCCTAGTCAAGGGATGGGCAATTTCCAGCAATTGTCGCCGTTGTTCGCATAATGTTGAATTGGAAAATCGACAAATAATTAGGTTAAATTGCCGATTAACTGAATTGTAAAATATAAAATTATTGTGACGCTATTTGACCTAACGTAGTCTTATTATATATCGGCATCACATTTAACTTATTTCAATCAACGGCACATGCCGGTAATTGCTAGCGCTGTTGCCGATGGTGTCCAATGGATTAATAAAAAAGTAAATACATTCGGACCGCAATTTGTTTTGAGCCCGATTAATTAGCGCTGTCCACTTCGAACTTGAAAGGTAGACCCATGAGGCTAGAAATAGCGGAATTTTGCTCGATAGGGGTGTGTGCTTTACATAACTTTGTAGTTAATCTTATTAGTATATGAGAACTTCCTGATGCAACTTGAAGCTAACCAAAGTATTCAACAACTTGAACAAGGATTTCTTGTTGCTAACTGGCAGGTTTATCCATACAGCAATACCTTGCAAACAACCTCTACAAAAGACCCCCAAAATTCCTCGCCAAAACATATTGAGTCAAAAGCCATGCAAGTCTTGTTACGTTTGGCCGCCAATGAGGGCAAATTTTTGAGTAAGGAAGACATTATTCAAGTAGTTTGGGCCGAGCGTGCGGTGACCGATGATGTGCTAACCGTGGCGATTAGCTCGATTCGAAAGGCGACTGGAGACAACCCAAACAACCCCACAATTATTGAAACCAGAAAAGGGGTCGGATATCGGCTGATTGCGCCGGTGACTATTGGCGATGGGACAAAACAAAAAACTAAAATCAGCTATCTTAATCCGGTCTTGATAATGAGCCTTTTGTTATCGATCACTTTCGCCGCTTATTATTTTATTACTGTTAAGCAAAACGTGCCGATGGTGGAAGCCTCAACCAAAGTGGTAGCAGTGCTTCCTTTTACCAATCTATCTAAAGATAAAAGCCAGGACTATCTTGCAGATGCTATGACCGAAGCGGTTATTTTTGGTTTGGCCGAGTCGCAGCAGTTAAGGGTTATATCTCGCACTTCGGTGATGGGTTATCGCAATCAGTCCAAGTCATTGACTCAGATTGGTCAAGAATTGGGTGCTCAGCTTTTAGTTGAAGGCAGCGTGCAACGAGAAGCGGATAGTATTCGGATTACCGCGCAATTAATCGATGCGAAAACTGATATACATCTTTGGGCCAATCAGTATGACCGGCCGTACGGAGATATTTTGCAAATGCAAAACGATATCGCCATCGCCATCGCCCAACAGGTGGGGCATATAGGTAGAGACCAGGTTGTTTCGAATACCAGCCAATTGTTACCTGACGATTTTATTCGACTAATGAAAGCCCGATATTTATTGGCATCGGAAGAAATTGTCAAAGTGGAGCAAGCGTTACTGATGTTTAAACAATTGGCTGTTGAATTTCCTAACGATCCGAATGCACATCTGGGGCATGCACAGGCATTATTATATCTTTATAAACAGGGCCAATTACCATTGGATAGTTTGCAAGGCGCACAAGATTCGGTTAATACCGCATTGTCGATTAACCCTTCTCTCAGTAGAGCGCATGCCTGCCTCGGACAGATCCGGTTCTTTCAAGATTGGAATTATATCGCCGCTGAGCAGCATTATACCCAAGCGATCGCGTTAAACCCGAGTAGTGTAATAGCAAGACGGCGTTACGCCTGGTTATTGGTTGGCCTTGGACGATTTGAGGAGTCGCTAGCGCAGATTGAACAATTAAAGTGGTTGGACCCACTTTATTATGTTCGCTCGGATACTGGTTTATTGTGGCTGTATGCCGATGAGCCAGAAATGGCGATTAATGAATTACAAGGATTGCTTTCCAGCGAGCCAGAATCATGGAGTATCAACGAAACCTTATACCGCAGTTATGCCGCCGCTGGCCGACATGAAGAATCGGTAGTCCCCTTAATCAAAAGTCTTAGACTGAGCGGTCGACCAAATCAGGCTATCGATGCGCTACATGAGGTATTTATGCAACAAGGATGGCAAAAGGGATATCAAGTCTTGCTCGATCATCAATGGTTCATCAATCCGGTCAGTAAAGCAGCCCTGTATGCCCATCTAGGTGATCATGAACAGAGTTTACATTGGTTAGATATTGCTGTGGCAGAGCATCATCCTGCGGTTATTTATATCGCGGTGCGGCCGGAATTCAGGGCTTTACACAATCGACCTCACTTTGTTCAGCTGCTAAAACATCTCAACTTGAAATAATCATTTCTCCCGCTTTTCTGAATTTTCAGGAAACCTCAGGATCCTTTAGTTTTACCTCAGGACTAACCTCTGTCTCTGCCATTATCCTTGCTAAGTGATTTATTCGATA
>CAZOBX010000056.1:0-13409 GCA_964578045.1 uncultured Kangiella sp.
CACGAATATTTAAGGAGGCAAAGTTATTTTGGCCTTCCGAAATTGAAATCGCTGACGGAAAGCTAATTGAAAATGAAGGAGCAATGTTTCCAGCTTTAAGTCGTGCTTGGGATGAAGCCGAGAAATGCGCATCAAAAGTAAACGGTTGGCATGAGCTAATGTCCTGGTCGATATTCTGCGGCTTTCACAAGATAGCTCAGGATCGACTTAAAGCAGGTGATGCACAATTAATTAAAATGTCAGATTTAGATCTTTCGTATGTGCAGCATGAATTTTCTGAAAGTTTAAATGACGAAGATGCAGCTTGGCCAAAACAAATTAGGCGACAATATGTCAATGACAGAAAGTCATAACCATACGCTGGAGAGAACAAGTCGTTCAACAGGGCGTTATGTTTAAGGATAGATCAATATCCGAAGCAGTTCTAAACGAACTGGAAGAATGCAGTAGCATACTTAATGATTCTCTGCATATAGCCCTAGGTGGGGAGTGCGACAAAGAGTCATATGAAATCTATAAGAAATTAGTAGGCTTCTCTATGGGGTATATTTACATCGACATGATTAGGCCCATTTACAAAAACCATCCTGAATTAGAGCCGGAGGAATTGAAAGGTGAAGATTGATGAAATTCTCCAAGCTAAACTATTGAAGGAGGCAGAAAGGGCAAGAATGCATTTCCTTCGAGCAGCTCAAATAGTGAGCAAAGAATGCAATGAAGATGAAAAAAAATTATTTAGAAGAGCAGCCGAAGAACCAGGACGGCATTTACAGAAGCTACTCGATACATTACGAGTACAAACATAACAAGCCGCTGAATTCGACGAGCGAATTAGCAGAGCGACTGTGTGCATTTTACAAAGAGGATAAGATGGACGGATATTTAAAATTAGGCTCAGAGGCACTAAAAAAAGCCGCACTGAATGAAGATGCAAAAAAATATCTCATGGAAAATGAGACTTTGTTCAACTTGTTAAAAAAGGCAGCTAATCGTTACATAGGAGGTGAGACATTAGCTGAGACAGTTTCTAAGGTAATAAAAGAAAATGAAAAAGACCTAAAATGCTCAATCGAGTATATGGGAGAAAGTACACGTTCTGAAACCGAGGCTCGTGGAGTTAAAGATGAATTCCTGAATATCTCCAGAGAAATAAAATGCCAGAATCTTAATTCAACCATTTCTTTAGACTTATCCCATATTGGTCTTGCTGTTTCGACCGACTTGTGTAAGGAGAATTTATCGGAGATTTGCACATCAGCAACGGATGGAGCAATTGAAGTAATTATCAGTGCTGAGGGTATCGAGAGAACGTCCGATGTAATTGAAATATATAAATGGGCGAGAAAAGAACACGACAATGTTTCAATTACCATGCAGGCCTATCTTCATCGAAGCGAGGATGACTTTAAAGATCTAGTCAAAGAGCAAGGTCGGATTAGAGTTGTCAAAGGTGCTTTTGATGCGCCTGAGAGTGTCGCAATTCCTAGAGGCGACAAATTGGATGAAGTTTATCTAAGTTATGTAGAACAGCTTTTATCGCTTAATCACAAGTGTTCTATTGCTACACATCATTCGCTAATACAACAGGAAGCCAAAAAACTAATTGACTCATATAGGCCCGATAAAAAAACATACGAGTTTGAAAGTTTATATGGAATACAAACAGATCAGCTACTATCTCTAAAAGATGAAGGTTATCAGACGAAATTGTATTTTGTTTATGGTAAAGAGTGGTACTTATATTTATGCAATCGTGTCGCCGAATACCCTCTTAATATTTTTAGGCTCTTGGATGATATAGTCAACTGATGTTTGAACCTAGCCCAAATTCACATAACAAGTCAATGAACCGCGCACCTTCGGCGCCGGACACAGCAAAGTTCCGCCGGTTATTGAAGCGTTACGTGTAAGAGAAACCATGGATTATCAATCAATTACATTATTGGTGTTTTTTGTGATATATATCTTCTTGTTTGCTAGCACTATAAATGGATTAAGCATTGAAGATAAGAAAATATACAAGGAAGCAGGGAGCAAACTTTCGAGTGTCCTAATATTGCCTTTGGTATTCGCATTGATCTATTTCAGAAGTAAAATGATGTGGCTTGGTTTGGGGGGAGTACTTGTTTTTTTGTTATTTTGAGTACGTATTTCCATCATAAGAAATTATTGATTGCCGGATTTGACGCCGCGGCGGAAAAGAAATTGAGATGGGCCGCGATGTTATCTTTAGTAGTTGTTATTATTTTCGTTAAATTATTGCTCCCTAGCAATTAAACGTAGCAAAATTTAGAATTGGATTCGGCGCTTAGACGCCTCACAAATTAAAAAGCGTTAACCACTGAATAGGATTTGTATGAACTGGAAAAAATCAACTTGGAAAATTGCTACATTTTTGGTTGTAGGCTTTTTGATATTCAATCCTGAATTAGTCGTTTTTGGTATGTTTATTGATGCTGTAGGACTAGATCTTTTCCTGCTTCTATTAGAGGTTCAAGTAGTTGCATTGTTTGGATATTACTTCCAGAATTGGATTAAGCCAGCGATTAACTTAATTAAGGGGTTTATACAAAAACACGATCCATATTTTTTCATACCTACTCGCAACGTAATTTCGAAGTTTCCTGCGATATTGTGTCATGCGCTGCCGGGATATTTTGCAATTTATCTGTCCTTTGTTGTAGACGTACCTGAATCAGTGTTTGGAAAAGTCTATGGTTAACAATACGCTGGAATTTAGCGCAAAAACACACGCAAAATCAACTTGGCGTTAAACATCATGGAGAGAGAAGTGGCAATAACCGGCGAATGCTTTTGTGGTGAAATAAAGTATCAAGTTGATGGGAAGCTTCGCGACGCGAAATCCTGTCATTGTTCGCGATGCCGTAAAGCATTTAGCTCGCAGGCTTCTTCATCCGCTCTAGTAGAGCCAGGTGATTTCAAGTGGCTTGCTGGGGAAAGCCAATTAACATCATATGTTGGCGAGCATGGGTTTGGGTTTCAGTTCTGTAAAGTCTGTGGGTCGACTCTGTGCACCGTTTTCAATGGTGAAGTCTATCAACTTACATTAGGCTGCGTTAATGGTGATCCAGAAATTGAAATCGGTAAACACATTTACGTTGGTTCTAAAGCAAAATGGGAAGTAATCCCAGACAACGTTGTTCAGTTCGAAGAAGGAGCGTCGTAAGATGCCTAACAAGGCCAGGTTACGGAACTCCGCGTACTGTCACCTTTTTTTGCGGAGCCAAAAAAGCGCCATCACACTCCGCCCGCAACTGGCAGCTTTAACTGACTTAAGAGAGAAACATGACAAAAATAATAATGATGTGTCTTATAATCGTAGGTCTAATAAATTTTATTCCAGTAATCGGTGTGCTTTCTTCTCTAAAATTGGAAAACTCATATTCAATTAGCCTAGCGAGCAATGATCTCATTATATTGATGAGACATCGAGCTTTGCTGTTCGGTATCCTAGGTGGTTTTATATTGTATTCGGCATTCTTTGCATCCTATCAGGGAGCTGCGATGATCATGGCTGGCGTAAGTATGATTGGGTTTGCTCTTTTAGTAATTATCGTTGGTGACTACAATGAATCTATCTTTCAAGTCTTAATTGCGGATATTGTCGGCATCGTTTTTTTGCTCATAGCGTTTGTATTAAAATATGTCATCAAGAGCAGTTAACAAGAAATTGCAAAATATTCAGGCAGAAATGAAGCCTGAGATTTTAAATTGAACGTTAAAAGGAAATCTTGAATTCATAAAAGAATACTAACGCAATTTATTTTTACTAAGGAGTAAATTAAAAAATGAAAAAATATTTATTTTGTATATTAGTTGCTTTCTATCTTCCAAGTTTGTCAGCCGGTAATATCAACTTCACTGATTATGTAAATGCAATAAGAATTCCTTATTGGTCAAATGATGATAGTGCATGTATTAAAGTTGGTAATAAATGGTTTAAATTGGATTTGACAACAGAAAGGGGAAAAGTGTCTTATTCATTAGCCCTTACAGCTTCTAGTACAAAAAAGGAAGTCAAGGTTAGGTGGTTAGACACTGACCCACTTGAAGGTGGTTGTGATACAGGAACAACAATGTTTCCTTTATATAGTATTGAGATTTCAGGTAGTTAAGTTTTAACAAGAGCCGGTTGTCAAAACAATTTATTGTTCCTCCGTCACTACTAATTGTCTGTAACGGAAGGCGTTAAGTACCATTCGACATATAATTGTAACCATTCCTAAAGTTCTTGCGTCTAACCGATAGTCAGTTAACCTACTAAGGAACATAATGAAATTTTTATATTCTATTTTACTTCTAATCGCTTTTGTTTTTTCTGCAAATACACGTGCTACAACACCAAAAAAAGTATTGATCGTTGTATCGAACATGATTGATATGGGTGATCCTGAAAAGCACGATGCAAGAAATAATCTATGGGAAGTTGCCCCTCCTTATCATGTCTTTGTGAGCCATGGATACGAAGTAGATTTTGCTTCACCAAAAGGGAATCAAGTAGAATTCAGTATGGATCCGTTGGGCATTAGTAGTTATACGATTAAGTACGAAGGGTTCATGGTTAAAGCAAATAATTCATTAACACCAGTTCAAGTCAATCCTGGTGATTATTGGGGTGTTTATATTGGTGGTGGTTATGGCCCATTATTTGACGTTGCCAATAATCCAGAGTTATTGTCTATCATAGCTAAAATTTATGAATCGGGTGGGATTGTCGGTGGTGGTGGACATGGCGCAGGTGCATTTGCGAATGTTTCTTTATCTACAGGTGAATTTCTAGTCAAAGGAAAACGTGTTGCTGGTTTTCCTGACTCGACTGAACAAACTAAATCATGGGCAAAGCAAGGCACTCTTTTGCCTTTTCTTGTTGAAAGCCAGCTAAATAAAAATGGTGCCATAGCACAAAATAAGCAAACACTAAAAAACAAACATGAAGTAGTCGTTGACCAGAGGATTGTTTCAACAATGTTTTTGCCTTCAGCAGCGCTTGTTGCAAAAGAAATGATAATTCTGCGAAAGTGATACAGCACTTAACAATTCGTTGTTGGATAGTTTACACACCGCTTCGAGTCAAGCTAATTACCACAAAACTCGGCGTTAAAATCGAATTCCTCTAATTAACTGGCCAAAAAAGCTTGACCACTACATTCAAGTATCCAATAGGGAGAAATAAAAAATAGATTTTTTAGCGTGCATTTTCAGTTTCTTTTAATCCAATATGCTCACCCGCTAAATCTAAGTCTATAGATTTTAGTTGGGCTCAAGAACAATAACATGAGAGCAAGTTTGGATAATAAACAATAACCAGGAAAAACTTTACGATAAAGTATGTCAATTCCAATGAGGACGCCAGGAGCTTGCAGTAGCGGACAGGACGCTCGCAAACCAGGGTGATGTACAGTATTTTCAGACTTTCTTGCTAATTGGTACTCGATGGCTACTCTTATCCGGAGTTGAGGTTAATCAGCCGAAACAGACTACAAAAACAGCCAACCTGTCAGATTGCGCTGTTTTACTTGTTCCGGCCGATTAATTCCGCGACAACTATTCTCCGTTGATTACCAGATTATCAAGACGATAAACCGCACTGGCCGATTTTCCCCAGCTTGGGAATATCATAATCAGTTTAAGTTGAGTAAGGTCGAGTCCTTGGGCATTTAAGGTCTCCAGATCAAAGGTGAAATGTTGCCACGTATCTAAACTCGGATCTAATCCCTCATTACTGCTCGATAGAGTCACTTCTACCGCGGTTGCCGCGCCAACACTTTCTAACTTGAGTAACCATTCCGCGCTGGCATCGGAGGGCGCTGACACCATTTTCAGGTCAAACTCCAAAGTCCCGTTAGATAAATTACTTGCGTCATAAGGGGTTGAAGCTTCAACGCCTGAAACGGTCGAATTACCGTTGAAGGTCACTTCTACCACGTTACCTTGTTCGGCATTATCAGTGACCTCTGTCAGGGTTGCTCCGCCGCAACAGTCCCAAAGTGTCCAGTTGCTGTCGATTTGATCTGCGTAGATCACCACCGCAGCGCCGGCCGGAGGAGGAGGAGTATCTTCTCCATTTTGCCAGCGAATATTATCCAACTGCAAACTCACGCCTTGCTGATCGCCCCAGGTCGGGAATAATACCAGACCGGTATCAACGGAGGTAATATCAAGGCCTTGACTGATTAAATTGGCAACAGAAAGACTAATGGTTTGCCATTCGCCATCAGCGATGACGCCGAGTAATTGATCGCCGCTAGTGCAGGGAAAAACACAATCGATTTTATAGCTGATGCCACCGGTTGTATCGGCATAGTCAGTGACCTTAATATCAAAAATTAATTCGCCGTCGCTAAAGCTATCCAAATTTAAAGCTTGAGCAGATTTAATATAAATTAAACCATCGGCACCATTTTGACTAAAATTAACCTCGATTACTGTTCCGTGTTCGCTATCGCCACTGTCAATTAACTGCCAGGTCACATGATTATTGCTATCACCTGAAAAATAGTCGCTGTTAGCGATACTATCCCACGCACCAATCCCACTGGTCCAAACATCGGTGTTGACGGTTTCAGTAAAGACTTCCAGCACCTCATCATTCAGTTCAACCGTAGGCGCTTTAATACCGCAGCCGCCATCACTCATGTGGCCACAAATCAATCGGATATTATCCAATTGTACATGGGCCGAGGCGGTAAATTCGATGACGAATAAATTAAGAACTGCGCTGGTATCCAGCGGTTGATCCCCAGGATTTGCAACCAAATCGTTTAGCAGTACCGACACGCTGATCCAGCTGTCTTTGGCCAGATCGGCCACTTCAAGCTGTTTGCTGCCAAGGGCAGGCCATCCGCTGTCCATTTTAATTAAAATGCTACTATCATCCGGTGTGGCAGCGCCATCGATAAAGAGATCAAATTTTAATTCGGCCGCGTGCAGTTTCCAGGGTTCCGCGGAATCACCCATACCGTATAGATCAAAAGTATCACCATCTGCAGCATAGATAGCAATATTGCCCATGTCGCTGGTCTCAATATCCAAAACCATGCCGTGTTCGCCATCAATTTCTTGCTCGGTTAAACTAATCGCGCCATTATTATCCCACGCAACGGCCGCCGTTAATGCCCGGTTGACGGTTTGCTCACCGACTTGCCAGCTGATTTCAGCAACCGCGTCTTGATAAAGCAAATAACTTGCGGTAAAAACCTGATCGGCACTCGGGATTGACACCTCTGGATTAATGTTAGCACCACAACCAGCGCCGCTCTCCAGTTCAGCATCACATTGGTAAACTCGAACATAATCCACCAACATCTGCGCGGGAAATACTGTTGAGCCGTCAGGAGCGCCGGGTAAATTACCGCCTACCGCTAAATTAAGCAACAGGTGGAAATCTTGATTAAATGGCGCATTTGGTGCTGAAACATATCCTGGATCTAAATCATCGTAATAGTAGCTCCACCAATGGCTCGAAGTGACGGTAGCAAAATGCAGATCATCGATATACCAGCGGATATCATCCTGCTCCCATTCAATGGCGTAAGTATGAAAATCTTCAGCGGCGGCAATATCAAAGGATTGGGTTGAATTCACATTCAACGGCCACGCCATCCCATAGTGTAAAGTGGAATGAATTTGGTCGAGACTGCCAGTGCTTTGATTAACTGCTTCCAAAATATCAATTTCACCGCCGGATGCCCAGCCGCCATACCGACTATCGGTGGGTAACATCCAAAACGCCGACCATAAGCCTTGACCTGGGGGTACTTGAATACGAGCCTCGATACGACCGTATTTAATATCCAGTTTGTTATCGGTGCGCAACCGACCGGAAGTATAGGCATAACCATTGCTCTCTTGTTGCATTGCGGTGATAACCAGGTTGCCTTGCTCGACGGCGATATTATCAGCGCTATACCATTCAAGCTCATTATTGCCCCAACCTGGAATGCCGTATTGTGAACCGTCGCCGGTTTCGATGTTCCAATTGTCACTATTTAGTCCATTGTCGTTAAATTCGTCGCTCCACAACAGGGTCCATTCGCCGGTAACTGTGATTGCACTGACCACAACAACAAAATCCTCGGAGATTTCATCGGTACCGTCGCTGACCAGCAGGCTAACGGGGTGTTCACCAATATCACCAGTGGATGGCGTGCCAGCCAGCTCTCCGGTAGTGGTTTCGAAGGTTAACCAACTTGGGACTTGCGATGCTGATAGGGTTAAAATATCTCCACTATCCACATCACTAGCAGTCAAAGTATAACTATAAGCAGTGTTAGCTTGCGCAGTTAAAACTGCACTACTGGTGATGGTCGGTGCACTATTAACGATTTCTTCGGCAGGCTCTGGCAGATCGGTACTGTCGATTTCACAACCTGCCATAAATAGCGCCAAACCCGCAACGACCAGCGTATTATTATAATATTTTTGGTATTTTATTTGCATTTAATCTCCCCTTGTCTTCATAGATGACAATTTAGTGTTAGTGTTTTTTGGTATACCTCTATCGATATTTTGAACGTCAATATTTTTATGTAATAATCATGTAAGCGCTTACATTTTGTTGCGTAAAAATGCGATAAACTTAAGCTAAGCGCAGATCAATGTTATCTAACCTCAATTCGGGATAAGCACAGCCATCCAGCACAACTATTTTAGTGGCTCTCTGCGTTGAGTTTGCAATAGCCAGCTATTACGGCGCAAACTCGTCTTGATATCCACTAAAATAGTTGCACTGGCCTAAATTTAACTGGCTAATTTACAACTAATCCTCATTGTTCTTGTGTAACTTACTAAATATTAAGCTTTTTCTGGCTATTCTTATCCCGAGTTAAGGTTATCTATCGCAAATAATGACTTTATTAACTCGATTTTACTGGCAACTTAAGGTTGCCTGGGCCGCCGAGTTTGGTTTAATAATCGCTTCAGCAAAACTTAATTTAAGTTGCCCGTTAGTCGTTAACGACAAGGGGCTGGAAATCCTGCCCAAATCGGCACCCTGTTGACCGAAGCAGGCTAAATCAACGCTGATATTTTGCCATTCACCAACCGGCCATTTTTTCAAAATCGGACTGATATCAATGCTACCTTTACAATTTTGTTGGCAAGTCATACTTAATAATACCGGTTCCAAGATTGTCGAATCTATCTTCATGTCGATGGATAACGTTGATTTGGCTTCCAGGTAAGCACGTAAATCTTCAGGGAAAAAATTGTAGATTGAGACACGACCTTTACCTTGACCATTCCAGATGATTTGGCGGGCGTCTTCTTGCACTTGTTTATCAATCGTGCGAAGTTGTATAACGTCATTGTTTAACACGCTACTTGTCATCGGTTGGCGATTTCCATCCCTTGCGCTGATAAACAGTTGCCACGGCGCTTTGACCGTACCTTGGAATACAGCCCGAGGTTTAAGTGTAGCGGTATTGGAGTCACTGACTTCATTGAGTGAATCATTGAGTAACGTTTTATCGTTGTAGGTTAGTCCGAAACCATAGGGAAATAGTGGCTGGTAATTTTGATCGAAACGATTAACCGATGTTTGAGTAGGTGATGCAGGCCAGGAAAAGGACAGTTTTCCGCTAAAATCGTAGTTAATTTGACCCTCGCCTTTGCTAAAAATAACATCGGATATACCTTGTCCTTCTGTTCCGGGTAACCAGGCCGCCACAAACGCATTGGATGCATTGAGTTCCGCGTTAACCCACATTGGTCGGCCGCTGATAAATATCGATACCACCGGTATACCCTGGCTACGTAATTTCTGCAGTAACGCGAGATCTTTTTTATCACCGCGCTGATATTCCAGATTATCAATATCGCCAACACCTTCAGCGTATGGCTGTTCGCCAAAAACCACAATCGCTACGTCCGGTTTTTGCTGAAAAGAACCATCTAAACTCAGTTGAGTGGTACCACCCGCCGAATGAACCATCTGCTGGATACCGGTGTAGATTGAAGTCGCGCCGGGGAAATCCGTATTTTGGTTATTGGTCCCTTGCCAGGTAATCGTCCAACCGCCGGTTTGTTTACCGATATTGTCGGCAGCATCACCGGCTACCAGGATATTTTGCTTGGGTGACAGCGGTAAAAGATGGTGGTTATTTTTTAATAAAACTAGCGATTCTCGAACCGCTTGACGCGCCACAGCCCGATGTTCCGCTGAACCAATCAAATCCGTTTTTCCGGACAGAGGTCTGTTGGCAGGGCTGGGTTTAGTGAACAGTCCAGCACGCATTTTCACTCGCAAAATTCGACTCACCGCATCATTGATTCGCTCAATGGAAATTTCACCGTTTTTAACTTGAGCAATGATATTTTGATACAATGGTTTCCAGGCATCGGTTGGTACCATCACGATATCCAGACCGGCATTGATTGTCTGGCTACAATTTTGATTAGAACAGCCTTCAATTTGACCATGTCCATTCCAGTCGCCGACCACCAGACCATCAAAACCCAACCGTGTTTTAAGCACATCCGTCAGCAAGTATTTATTACCGTGGTTTTTAACCCCGTGCCAACTATTAAAGGACGCCATTACTGTTTGAGCGCCAGCGCTTAAACCGCCCACATAACCTTGCGCATGAATGTCAAACAGCTCTCTCTCAGAAGACAGATTATTTCCCTGGTCATCACCGCCGTCGGTGCCGCCATCGCCAATAAAATGCTTTACTGTGGCAATCACTCTTTGTTCACCCAAAAAATCTTCAGTCACAGAACCCTGGAGGCCTTTGACGATGGCGTTGGCGTAAGCTTTAACGATTTCCGGATCTTCGGAGTAGCCTTCATAGGTTCGTCCCCAACGATCATCTCTCACTACTGCGACCGTCGGTGCAAATACCCAATCGATACCAGTCACCATCACTTCTCTGGCGGTCACGGTGGCAATCTGTTCGATTAATTTAGGATTGTTGGATGCGCCGAGCCCAATATTATGGGGAAATAAGGTTGCCCCGACCACATTGTTGTGTCCATGAACCGCGTCGGTCGCCCACATTGTCGGGATATTTGAGCCATCCAATGAGTCGTCAATCGATGCTTGGTATAGCTTTTCCGCCAGATTGATCCAGTCAGCCGGTGTGGCATGTTTGTTGTTGTCAGGAAAAGAGCCGCCGCCATTAATAAATGATCCGAAACCGTATTTGCGCATATCTTCAACACTGATCTCACGGATCTCGGGCTGGATCATTTGCGCTATTTTTTGCTCTAGCGTCATCTCACTAAGCAAATTAACTATTCTTTGCTCCATTGCGGGATCTTGTTTGACTGCTCGATCTAATCGAGGCCAAAAATCGGGTACCGTTTTTCCTGCGGTATTTTGAATTTCAGATGTTTGGATTGACGAGCTTTGTAATACTTCTGTCGCGATATTGCTATCGTTTCCCGTTGACGACTCATTGTCAACGCAAGCGGTCAATTGTGCAATAACGCTTACAGCCAACACCAACGCCCATTTTGATGACGATGGTGTTTGAAGTCTTTTATTGTTCTTATTACTACTAGGCATGTTTATGACTCACTCGATAAATTTTGTGGCTTGCTGCCAAGCAGGCCGTAATAAATGATAAAAATAAAACAAACCAGCGGTATAATAAATGCAAATTGGATACCGATGATATCCGCCAACATGCCCTGCAATAGCGGGAATATTGCACCACCAACAATGGCTAAACACAAGATGCCGGAACCTTGGCTTGTGTGTTGTTTCAAACCAGCAATCGCTAAAGTAAATATGGTCGGAAACATAATTGAATTACATAAACCAATCAGTAATATTGACCACATCGCAATGCTACCGGATGTCAACATACTAATCACTAAAAGAGAACCGGCACAAATTGCGTTAAACGCCAAAGCTTTACCTGGTTGTATTTTTTGCATAGCGGCAGCGCCGATAAATCGACCAACCATGGCACCACCAAAATAATAACCAATATACTGAGATGCCTGTGCTTCTTGCATGCCTGCAATTGAATCCATCCCGATAAAATTAACCAGGAAGCTACCGATGCCGACTTCTGCCCCGACATAAACGAAAATACCGACAGCGCCAAGTACAAGGTGTCGATGTTGCCACGCTGAGCCTTCTGTAGGTGAAGCTTCTGCCGTTGACTGGTTTCCGACTTTTGGCAATTTTATAAATGCGAAGATCAGAGCGAGCAGAAATAATGAAGCTGCCAATAAAAGGTAGGGAAATTGTACCGCAGAAGATTGTTCGGCTACCGCTTGTCCAGAGTCTGCAGAGATAACCAATGCGGCCAAAATAATTGGCCCAATCCATATAGGGGCGATAGTCGTGCCTAAAGAGTTAAACGCCTGGGTTATGGTCAATCGTGAAGAGGCTGTTTTAGCTTCACCTAAAACACTCACATAGGGATTTGCGGCGACTTGTAAAATGGTGATCCCCGATGCAAGCACAAATAATGCAGCTAAAAAGATAGGATATATTTTCAACGAGGCTGCCGGATAAAATAACAAACATCCTACACAGGCAATGAATAAACCGGTGACGATACCCCGTTGATAACCTATTCGGCTAACTAAAACGCCTGCTGGTACTGAGATAATAAAATAAGCGCCGAAAAAGCAAAATTGAATCAACATTGCCTGAGTGTAATTTAGATCAAACAGGTTCTTTAAGTAAGGGATTAGAATGTCGTTCAGTGCCGTTAGAAAACCCCACATAAAGAATAAAGATGTGAGAGAAACTAACGCAAAGGTATATTTCCCCGAATGACTTGTATCTAACATACTGCCTTGTTCTGATACTAATGTTGGTCCCGCCATTTAATTCCCCTTGTTTAGCCATTTGTTGCCTGAAGACAACAAGTTTCAATTTTATTAGTTTGTGAGCCTCTGCCAGCAGGCAATGACTAGATTTTATTAGATGCTCGCTGTATCCCCGTTTAAATCACCAACTTTAAATCTTGGATAAAATGTGTTGACGTTTAATCTATAAACCTCTAACCTTAATGTAAGCGCTTTCATTTATACCACATCTGACCCGAAGATCAATGATTTTCGAAAAATATGTAAGCGCTTACAATGTGGCAGGCGTGTATTCCGATAATTAAAACGCATCGCTTTTACCCGTTCGTTATTGTGATTGGGATAACCAGCGGTTTTTTACAGCAAGATAGTGCGCGGTCTGCAATCGTCTATTGAAAAAATTTTTATATAACCGGAAGAAACCAAAAAATTAGTTATGAAGCTATCTTTACCAAGTCAGTCACCTATGCAGTCTCCGTCATTTACTTTTGGCGTTGCAACAGCCTCCTTTCAAATTGAAGGCGGTATTGAAACCCGACTACCCAGCATTTGGGATACTTTTTGCAATACCGCTGGAAAAATTAAAGATCAATCAAACGGTGAAGTAGCCTGTGATCATA
>CAZOBX010000056.1:13419-26698 GCA_964578045.1 uncultured Kangiella sp.
ACATTTAAACTGGCGGGCCAGGGAGGCATGGGTGCTTCGTTGGGTGTTGATGCTTATCGATTTTCAATATCCTGGCCAAGGGTCATTAAACAGGATGGTTCACTTAATCAACAAGGCGTCGATTTCTACATTCAACTTCTAGATGAGTTGAATGAAAGGAACATTAAACCATTTGTGACCTTGTACCATTGGGATTTACCACAGCACTTAGAGGACAAAGGCGGCTGGTTAAATAGAGATACAGCTTTCCACTTTCGCGATTATGTTGATTTAATTTCGCAAGCATTTGGTGACAGGGTTTATTCTTATGCTACCCTTAACGAGCCCTTTTGCAGCGCCTATTTAGGTTATGAAGCGGGTATTCATGCACCAGGAATTGTCGGTAAAGAGTTTGGTAAAAAGGCCGCTCATCATTTGCTGCTCGCACATGGGTTAGCCATGCAAGTACTGACCAGGAATAGTCCTCATACTAAAAACGGAATTGTTTTGAATTTCACCCCTAGTTATGGTGAAAGCAGTAGTGCAGAAGATTTGGCGGCGGCAAAATTAGCTGATGAAAATTTTAATCAGTGGTATATCAAACCCGTTATGCATGCTTGTTATCCAGCCATTATCGAACAATTGGCGGAAAACGAAAAACCGCAAATAGAAGATGGAGATATGGCGATTATTAGCCATCCATTAGATTTTATTGGGATAAATTATTATACCAGGGCAATTTATAGAGCGGATCATTCCGGCGCATATTTAGAAGTGCCACCAACCAAGGTACCGACAACAGAAATGGGCTGGGAAATCTATCCCCAGGCGCTGACCGAGTTACTGGTATCACTCAACCAAGAATATGATCTTCCTGAAATTTATATTACAGAGAATGGATCGGCAATGAACGATATTCTAGTGGAAGGTGAAGTCAACGATAATGGCCGTATTGAATATTTGCAGTCACATCTTAATGCGGTTAATGATGCGATCTCTCAAGGTGCTGACATTAAAGGTTACTTTGCATGGAGTTTAATGGACAATTTTGAATGGGCTGAAGGTTATAAAAAACGTTTCGGCATGGTTTATGTTGATTACGTTACCCAGAAAAGAACGATTAAGAACAGTGGTTACGCTTATCGAGATTTTATCAATCAACGAATGGCACCTTAAATATAACGAGTTAGATATACCCGCGCTACCTCAAAATGCAGATTCCAGCAAGGCTATAAGCGACCATATTTGAGGCATGGAATTTTAGGGTTAGTCATTCTAACTCAAAATTTCATAACGTAGAAGATGGTTGCTTATAGTCTTGCCCTTCGGGTGCTCAGCTAAAAAGCCTGCACCGCGTTACAACTCTTGGTAAGGGCTAACCAAAGCTGGCCCCGCGAGCGGAGCGAGTGCTTTGGGTCTTGCCTTCGAGTTGCGCCTTGTTCAGGCATTTTAGCAGAGCACTGGAAACTGCATTTTGAGGTAGCACGGGTATATCTACGCTCTTCATAAAAGAGTTAATAACATCAACTAAATAATGTCAGTACTGGTTTTCAGGATTTAATTGGAAACAAACGGCTGATAAATTAACAAAGGTATTTAATCATGCGCCATCGTAAAAGCGGTCGTCAATTAAATAGAAACTCCAGCCATCGTCAGGCGATGTTTCGCAACATGTCAGTTTCTATGATTGAACATGAACTGATCAAAACTACTCTACCAAAAGCGAAAGAGCTTCGTCGTGTAGTAGAGCCTCTTATCACACTCGCCAAAGAAGACTCTGTGGCCAATCGTCGTTTAGCTTTCTCTCGAACTCGCAGCAAAGCGGCAGTAGGTAAGTTATTTGATGAATTAGGGCCTCGTTATCAGGAACGTCCAGGTGGTTACTTAAGAATCATCAAAGTCGGTTTTCGAACGGGTGATAAAGCGCCAATGGCTTACGTTGAGCTAGTTGACCGTCCAATCATTGAAGAAGATGAAGACGAAACCGAAGAAGATTAGGAATCGATCGACAGTAATAAACTAGATTCTTCAGAAAGAATCAAAGTAACAAATTTTTAGCCGAGTTTTACTCGGCTTTTTTTTGTCTTAAGTTTCTTATTATCTAAAGTTTCGTTTGTAATCTAGCGCGAGCAAAAAAGATTAGAGCAAATATAAACATCAACAATGCGCCGAACTGCGAGCCGCTCATGCCTAATACGATTTTTGGATTGCTACTGACAAATTCAACCAGGAAGCGAAATACACCCCATAAACCTAGCAAAACAAAGAATTGCGAGTAAGGTTGGTTACTGCTGTTTTGGCGTTTAATTAATACAATAAAAATAATTGTCGAATATACGACTTCGTACAATGGAACCGGGTGAACATGTTGGTTGGTTGGCGCGATCCCTTGGGGAAAACTCATTGCCCACGGCAATTCAGTAGGTAATCCATAACAATCATCGCCGGATAGAAAACACCCCACACGTGCAATGGCATAAGCTAAAATTGCCGCTGGAGCCGCAGAGTCCAAAATCCGAAAAAGCTTTATTTTTTGGAAATGAGTGAACAGGTAAGTGGCAAGTATAGCGCCAAGGATCGCTCCTTGACTCGAAAAACCTGTACCGCTTAATAGCAATGATTGTTTTTCAGGATTTTTCATAATAAACATTAATTTTGCCCCGAGTACGCCAAATACCAGTAATAGAATGATCAAAATTTCGGTGTGGGTTATCTGAGGTTTAGATTTATCCAAGGTGTTTAAAAACATCCAGCGACCCACCAAATAAGCTATCGCGAGCATCAAACCGTAACTGCCGATGGCGAAACCGTCAGATTTAAATATATAGGGAAACATTTATTAGATTCTTTTTAGTACAAATGTCACTCGATTCTAAAATGGTTAGTTAGATTTGTCTAACTTTCAATCTTAAATCAAGAAATTCATAATTTTGTCCTGCTGGTCACTATCTTACCAAAATTATTGATTTTAAACGTTTTTTTACTCCTTAATAGAATAAATTTGAGTTTTTTAGTCATAAAATCTATGTTATATTCTGCCCTACTAGCTGATCAGCGTGTAGAAGAATAGCGAATTAGCAAAAAGTGCGGTATTGTTGCTGGCTAACCTTAAAGGAATAATGAGCTGACAGATTTAATGATTTTACCCGGTTAGCGAGGGTACAACAGGGAGAGCCTCAATTGAAAGTGGTCGCAGTTAGCCGGTTAATCGAAGCACAAATCAGGTATCCATCAGCCCACGAACACATACAGGGTTGGTATCAAATAATCAGCAATACTGATTTTCATTCGCCTGAAGATTTAAGGAAAGTTTTTGGTGATATGCGGGGGTTTAATTCATCGTTTAAGTTCCCGATCCCTGAATCAAAGCTTTTAGCACGAACCTTAATTAATTTTGCTGCGCAGGTTGTTTTTATTGATGATGTAGTTCCAGGCAGTCATTAGTCAGACCAAATAAGAGATCTGGGCAGCAGGGATATAGCTCAACAATAAACATTGGTACGGCAGAATCTACAAGGAATGATAAGATCGACAGTTCCAAGACTCAATATAATGCTATTTGAGATTGTTTTAATTGGTATTTTGTTAAGGTGTTTGGGAGGAACAAAGGGAGACAACTATGAATCGATTACTTGAAAATGCAATGCAACATTGGAATATGGTGGCACCAGCAATAGATTGTCCTAACAATCAACAAGATTATGAAATTTTGCTCGCCAATATACAGGATGCAATAGAATTAGTCGAAAATCGTGAAAATAGCCCGCTTACCGGTTTAATTGAAGCAATGGCTACTGCGGCCCAAAAATATGAAATAGACCAACTTGAGGCACTAAACGGCGGCGCTATCGTGGCTCTAAAATATTTGATTAAACTACACGGCGTACGTCAATCCGAACTAAAAGAGATTGGTAGTCAAGGGGTTGTGTCAGAACTTCTCAATGGCAAGCGCACGCTCACAATTCGACACGTGAGAGAGCTGGCTAAGAAATTCAGGGTATCTCCCAATGTATTTGTCGATGAGTAAGCCAATCTATATCGCTGTCAATAAAGAATTCAAACAACCTAAAATACACCCTTTCTGAATCGATATTGATCCTCTTGTTCGAGTACAAGCTAAGAATGAATTCCTTCTAATTTATTTAACCTCAGCTCGGGATAAGGGAGGCCAGAAATCCTTTAAATTATTAATAAGTTACTCGTAAATAATGATATCTAAAACAAAATCACAATGTTAAACCTAGGCCAGTGTCACTATTTTAGTGGTTATTAAGGCGAAATCGCGTAGCAATAGCTGGCTATTGGTAGCGAGTTCAACGAAGAAAGCCGCTAAAATAGTTGTGCTGGCTGGCTTCCATTATCCCGAACTGAGGTTATTTAGTTGGTTTACTGTAGTGACTATAATTCTGGTTTAATTGATAACCTAGCCCACGGTATAGCGCTTTTGCGTTGTGATTGGTATTTTCTGTTGCTAGTTTAATGGAGAATATTCCGTCTCTTTTGGCTCTGTCTTGCAGATACATCATCATTTTTTTTGCGCAGCCTGATTGTCTGGCTGATGAGCAAACAAAAAGGTCATTTAAAATCCAGATAGGCAGCATGGCCACAGAAGAAAAAGAGGGGTAGATTTGCATAAAGCCAACCGCGAAGCTTTGCTTGAAAGCCAAAAAGATCAGTGAATCTTGCTTCACCAACCGCTGCCGTATAAATTTCTCTGCCGCCGCTATATCGCTGGGCATTTTATAAAAAATACGGTATTGATCAAATAGAGTGACTACTTGTTTGAGGTTGTCTTGCGAAGCCCGAATAATTTCAATCATGGTCGTCTATCCTAGGGTCTATTTATCTTGACGCCTCTTCGAGAACATTATTGACAATAGCAATGAGAGTGAAAATAAAAATAATCACAACCACGACGCCTACAAAAATATAATGACCGATCTGTCCCTTTTCAAAATCTCTTTCTCTGTTTTTATCACTTTGTATGCCAATCATTGCAGCTAATACGCTTAAGATAACACTTAACATCCCGGGGGACTTTTGTTCTTTTTTATCACTCACTCAAATTAGCTCCATCTGCTCGCTTTAATGAAATTATCGTTGCCAAAGGCAAAAGCGTAAAATACCATTCAAGCGCTAGAAATACCAATAAAAATTAACTATGATTACTATTAATTTGTCCCAGCTTACGCTACTAAATTAGCAAATAAATGATGCAGGCACAGTTTCTAATTGATTTTATCCAATCATCTGGTGGAGCGACTAGCGAGTACCGTTTACTTCAATTTGTGGACAAAACGTGTCCTGAATTTTTTGCTACTCTGGGTGACAATCCATCATTATTTAAAAAACACTTCTATCTTTTTTATCATCTCTATTTACTGACAAATAATTTGTCTGAATCCAGTCAATTTTTGAAGATTTCATCGATTGAAATCAAGATATGCCAGTATGACGATACAACCCGCTTTGATTTGGCAGAAACAGATGGACTTAAAGAGTTCTATTCAAATATAGACAATCTAAATCTGAGCGACCAAGAAGTCAATGAGATGTTAGATCAATTCTGGCAAAAATATCTGGCTATCGATAAAAAAACCCAAGCGATTTTGTTATTGGGGTTGGAAAACATTAAGAACCTGGATATATTGATGATTAAAAATCGATTTAATCAGTTGGCTCATAAGTATCATCCCGATAAAGGCGGTAAAGAAGACTATTTCTTCGAACTGAAACAGGCCTACAATATACTAAGACGGCTTTATTAACACTTCACATTAACAGTTCATAAAGCCACATTAAGCGGATTTTTATGGAGCAGCCATTTCATCAAATCATTGGCTAAAGTTTAGAAATGCCCACTAATTAGTTTATCTCTTCTTAATAATAATCCATTTATTTGACGTTTATGTAACCAGGGTCGTAAGACCTGCAGATCTTCATAATTTAATGCTTGCAAAGCTTGCTTAAATCGATCGGTGAGTTTTATCTTGGTTCTTTTGATCATTTTCGGTCGTTTGGTTCTTGCGTCAAAACTTCTAGAATGATCGATAAACCAAATTTGTAAATCTTCCTTACTATAGAGTACATTTGACTGGTTTCGATCCCGGTTTGAGATCAGGTAATCAAATGTGTTTATCAGGTTATCCTGATCTTCTTTACTACAATCACCTTTGAAAGGGATGTTGTTATCTTTCATTGTCATTTCTGAAATCAACCCATCAATCCAAATTTGAACAATACCTGACTTACCATTGACTTTACGTTCAATGGTAACCGGTATTAGATTGATGCCAAGAATTCGATCGAGGTGGTAAGCCGCCATTTCGTATTGATAGCGGTCCGCTATGTTATTCTTTTTGTTCCAAGATCCTCTTTCATTAAAAGGAGCGCTATCCTTGTACTTAAAAATGCCCTTGATCATTTTGCCATTCTTTCGAAGTTCTATTTTAAATGGTTTGGTTTTTCCTTCCCGAGTTGTTCCAGTGATGGTGATAGCTGCGGTTTTCAAAAACTCCTCTACCTGACTATCTGTCATGTCGTAAGGATTTCGCCATTGCCTGTTAGCTGAGAGGGTTGATGTTCCTATCTCGCCCGAAAGGCCCCT
This sequence comes from uncultured Kangiella sp., assembly GCA_964578045.1. Classification (GTDB taxonomy): domain Bacteria; phylum Pseudomonadota; class Gammaproteobacteria; order Enterobacterales; family Kangiellaceae. Next base: position 20,006 of record CAZOBX010000056.1, read on the forward strand.
GATATAGACTGGTTGTTTATTGGCGACAATCTTGGCAACCCATGGTTCACCGTCATAATGAGAATTGAGCATGCCGGTATCCATAACCATCAATGTACCATCGAGTCGGTGAAGTGGTGCTCGAGTCTGTGAGGTTGTATGGCCTACCCACAAGCGCTTGGACCGCCACCGATCAAGCCTTGAAATTAAATTATCTTGTTCAAAATAAGGGTGGCAAATCGCATTACCCCGGAACCAGGTAGGACTTTCATTGGAAAACAAAAAATGATTTTCCGCCTTCAAGTATCGCTTTTTATAACTCGATTTTACGAGAGAGTCAATAATCGCCTTTCGCTTTGTAAAAGGAACTACAAAGGAAAGATGTTGTTTATCAATAAAATATTGCAAACTGCTTAGATATTCTATAAGTGTATGATTAAGCTCAATATTCAAATTTTCCAAGGTATAATTCTCAGTTTTTTGCGAGAGCCCGCCGTGAGCAAATATTTGATCATTTATTTGAATTACAAAAGGAAGCCCAGTTAGCCATTGGCCGTATTTTCCTGAGAGAGAGAATGAGTCTTGACGTGCAAAATAACCTGAAGAAAATTGTTTATCGAACTCAGATAAGTTTGCTGGGGTATCTGCTAGTTGATGCCATTTGATATAGCGATTAAATGCTAATTTTCTTCGCTCCGGAGTTTCATCAGGGGCAAATTCTGCAATTTCTTTGTCTGATAAATAACGCAGATCTCCTATCAGATTCATCACTTCGTGGTTCCCCAGAACGACATGAAATTTTCCACCGGCCTTGTCGGCTTGTATTTGTAAATTCATGTAGAGATCTAATACTTTGCGGCTAGAAGGGCCTCTATCCATCAGGTCGCCTAAACTTACAAAATGGGCGGTTCCGCCGGTCCATTGGTTTTTTTCATCCACCAGGGATATTGATTTCAAAGTAGTTAGAATCGAAGAATAAGCACCATGAACATCCCCCACCACATAAATCGGAGATTCGGTGGTAAAACTAAATTCCAAGTTTCTTGTGGAATTAGATATTTCCATTGAGCCAACAATGTTATGGGATAAAAAACCCATCACAAAGAAGACAAAGAGCATTTTGGACTGTATTGTTTTTGTTAACATATTAAACTTCCTTATCTTCAGATTGGTCAAAAAAAGTGACTCGAACTTCTGTAGATGCGGTTAAGCCTTCAAAATCAGAGGCAACCACTAAAATTGATATTTCCGAGTAGTAATCGTTCGGCGGACGAAAGGTAAATGTTCGAGTCATACGGTCAAATTTAATCCATTTGGGCAGCTGCTCACCACAGTCTAAAGTCGCTTCAAATTTGAGTGCATCACCGATATCCGGATCGACAAAAGTGCATTCGCTAATGCTGAATTTTGAAAGCTGTCCAGATGGTATATGCAGGTGTGGAATCATGGCCATTACCTGAGGCGGTGAATTTCCCTGGCTTTTTTGTACCTCTAACTGGTTACTGTGACCAACTTTCCAGGCAACCGCAAACAAAAGAAACGCCAGGATTAAATTGCTCAGAATAAAGTGGCTAATACTGAGATCAAAATATTGCGTTCCGACAAAAATAAATCCACCGTAAAGTAAGTCGCCGAAGCGATAGAAAAAAGTTTCGATAGTGGTTTTGCCAAGATACTTATGTTTTCGGGGAACCGGTAAAAATAGTGCGTGCCGGGTGGTATTTTGTATCGAATAATTGGCGCTGTTTTCCACCGTCATTGCTATTCTTATTAGTGAAAAAATCGGGAAAAAGATCATCAATCCGTATCCAAGAATCATGATCACCGGTAATATCAAAACCGACCCTCGTAGGCCAACCCATTTGAATATACGTGAGACCAAAAATAGCTGGATGACAAAACTACCTAAAGTTATCCAGGAATAATAGCTTGAATAGAACTGTCCCTGCCAGGCAGAAATATCGATGAGACCTTGAGTCGAAGCTAACATTTTACTGTGTTCGTCTACCAGGCGGGCTAGAATATACTCTCCCGTTGAATTGATGAATACCAATATGACTACAAAAATAGCGATTCTTCTTAGGTAGGGGCTGTTAAAAACCACTGCAAAGCCGTCTAACCATTTATTGCCATCTTCTTCCTGCACCGGCTCATCATTTGAGGCAGACTCAGGGATCCAGCGGCTAACATTGGCAGTGAGATAAACAGAAATAAGCAATAACATCGCCGCCAGAGCCATGATTCCAACAATTCCGACGTGAGGGTATATCGGACCGGCAATGCGAGATCCTAGCCAAGCGCCGAAGGTGGCCCCAACGGCCAAAATTACAAATAAGCGTTGCCCACAACGAACATTATAGGAATCCGCAGCGAACGCCCAGAACTGGGCTACCACCATAACGCTAAAGATCCCCAACCAAACGTAAAAAGCCATGCCCACATTAACATTGAGGTATTGTAAAAAAGCGAAAATAACCAGATTACTGATAAAGAATAGCAGCACTTTATTAATAATGTTGCTGCGGTTTTCATCGTTGGCGTAACGGTGGTATAACACCGAAAAAAGTGGAATAATAAGGGACAATAACACCGCTTGTAAAGCTGTCGCATAACTTTTATATTCCGCGCCCCCATAGGCCAATATTAATGGTTCACGTATTACTTTGAGCAAATAATAAGCAGCCATCAATAAGCAAGCATTGGCGGTCAGGAGCAGACAGCTTTTTCCTTCTTGCGGTTTAACAACACTAATAATGTTGAGTAACCGCTCATACCAAGTGTAACTTTTGATTGCTTCAGTTGACATTAAGTCTTCCTGTTTATTGTTGGTAATTTACTTGTTAAATTGGTGGTTAATTTTTGGTTAAGTTGTGTTATGAGGATAGCCATTTCCAATGATTGCTCTGCATTTAATCTTGGATCCACCAGGCTCTTATAGGCCTTTTGTAAATCCCGCTCAGTTAACCCGCGCGCACCACCAACACATTCTGTGACATTTTCTCCGGTCAACTCAATATGTATCCCTCCTAAGTGGCTATTGTTTTGTTGATGAATTTGGAAGGCGTCGGTCAATTCATTAATTATCGCGTCAAACCGTCGGGTCTTTCTACCTTGTTTAGTCAATGAAGTATTACCGTGCATAGGGTCACAGCACCAAAGTGGCGTTTTTCCTTCTTTTTGCATCAAAGCGATCATAGGCGGTAAATGTTGCCGTATATTCTGTTCGCCAAAACGAGTGATCAAGGTGAGTCGTCCGGGAGTATTTTCTGGGTCCAACACCTTGACCAAGGCTAATAATTGTTCGGCTGACATGCTGGGGCCAATTTTTATCGCGATCGGATTTTCAATGCCACGCATATATTCTACATGGGCTGAGTCAAGTTGGCTGGTTCGCATGCCTATCCAGGGCATATGAGTCGATAAGTTATACCAACGACCACTATCGCATTGGCGGGTGAGCGCTTGTTCATAATGTAAATGCAGTGCTTCGTGGCAAGTATAAATTTTGTCTTTGAGGTTTGGCGGGCTACTTTGTAAGGTCAAATTTTCTATGACTGATTGCGAGTATTTGATCTTCTCCAAAATCTCATGATATTCATGGGCCCTGGTAGAGTGAGCGACAAAATCAAGGTCCCAGTTATCAACGTTGGATAAATCACTGAATTGATTATCCAGCAATGTTCGTAAATAATTTAAGGTTAATGAGGCAAACGAGTAGCCTTTTAACAGACGTTTAGCATCGGGCTCACGCGATTCCCAGTTAAACTCAGCGCTATTAATCAGGTCGCCTCGATAACAGGGCAGGGTTAAACCATCAATGGTTTCAGTTTCGGCTGAACGAGGTTTGGCATATTGACCGGCCATGCGGCCAATTTTGACGACCGGTTTGTTTAATCCGTACACCAGAATAAGTGACATTTGCAATAATATTTTAAGCTTATCGGTAATGGCTTCAGCGTTACAATCTGAAAATAATTCCGCACAATCGCCACCTTGCAGGACAAAACATTGACCTTTGGCGGCACTGGCGATTCGGGTTTTTAATTCTTCAATTTCTTGTACGCTGACCAAAGGAGGCAGTTGGGCCAGCTCTTTAATCGTTTCATCAAGCAGGCTTGTATTAGAATAATGGGCTTGTTGACTGAGCCGGCACGCTTGCCATGATTCAGGGGTCCATAGTTTGCTCAGTCCTGGCTTCGGTTGGACTATTTTCGTTTCAGCAGATTTTATTGTGGGTGTCTTCATCAAGGGTCTATCTATTTAGGATCTATCCGGATTATAGTAATATGCTTGATAAAGGTCGAGTGATAGACCGAATTATATTGTTGGGTTTTGTAACAATCCTTGGCGTAGGATGAAAATCCTCACAGCTGTCTTAGAGATAAAACGAGAATAAATATCCGAATGGCTAAAGCTAAAATTCAATACGTGTGCAATCAATGTGGTGCAGTTTCTCCAAAGTGGGCAGGGCAGTGCGGTGATTGTGGCCAGTGGAATTGTCTGGTCGAGCAGTTAGAAGTCAGCAAAACACCAACAACCGGCCGCTTTGCGGGATACGCCGGTAGCGAGACTAAGCTACAAAAATTAAGTGAGGTAAAGCAAACCGACACCGTAAGAATCCCGACCAGTTTGAGCGAGCTCGACCGTGTATTAGGCGGCGGATTGGTACCGGGCTCGGTGGTGTTATTAGGCGGTGATCCCGGGATCGGCAAGTCGACAATTTTGCTTCAATCCATGTGCCGTTTGAGTGAGACTCTCAATGCCATTTATGTGACCGGTGAAGAATCTGCCCAACAAATCTCTATGCGGGCTAAACGCCTGGGGTTAAATGGCGACCAATTGAGTCTGTTAACTGAGACCAAGGTTGAGACGATTATTGCCACAGCGCAAAGGGATCGACCAGAGGTCATGGTGATAGATTCTATTCAGACGATCTATACAGAATACCTGCAATCAGCGCCCGGCGGGGTGGCTCAGGTAAGAGAGAGCACTGCACAACTTGTCAGATTTGCCAAACAAAAAGGCATAGCGCTGTTTGTGGTTGGTCATGTGACTAAAGATGGCTCGCTTGCCGGACCAAGAGTACTCGAGCACATGGTTGACGCGGTACTTTATTTTGAAGGCGAAAGAGACGGGCGTTATCGTATCTTGCGGGCGGTAAAAAATCGTTTTGGTGCGATCAATGAATTGGGGGTGTTTGCGATGACGGAGGAAGGTCTCAAAGAAGTACAAAACCCGTCCGCTATTTTCTTATCTCGCTATCAACAAGCTTCTCCAGGCAGTGTAGTAACAGTTACCTGGGAAGGTACAAGACCTTTGTTAGTCGAAGTTCAAGCGCTGGTTGACGAGTCACATGGCAGCCATCCAAAACGCGTCGCGGTTGGGTTAGATCAAAATAGATTGGCAATGCTACTCGCGGTATTATCTCGCCATGGCGGGGTATTTTGTCATGATCAGGACATTTTCTTAAATGTGGTAGGTGGGGTTAAAGTCATCGAAACCAGCGCCGATCTATCGCAACTTCTGGCGATTGTTTCCAGTCTCAAAAATCAAGTATTGCCACAAGATCTAATCGTCTTCGGTGAAGTCGGTTTAGCAGGAGAAATAAGGCCAGTGCCCAATGGTCAGGAACGAATAAAAGAAGCCGTAAAACACGGGTTTTGCAGAGCGATTGTACCGAAATCGAATGCCCCTAAAGGCAAAGTTGAAGGCATGGAGATAAAAGTGGTGAGCAACTTACAACAAGCATTACAAGTATTGTCAGAGATTTAGGTTGTTAGTAGCTACGGGCTACGGGCTACGGGCTAAAAGATAAGTAATAAGTGCTAAGTACTATAAAAGATTTGACTTGTTTCAAGCCGAACGTTCTCATTCTTAGAACTTAGAACTTAGAACTTAGAACTTAGAACTTAGAACTTAGAACTTAGAACCTCAGGAATTTTCAGAACAAAGCGTGGCTAAATCTCGCTCCAAAATAGCCGAGTCACCAGAATTAAGTTCGACGATTTTTCGTAAATGGGTGATACTGTCTAAATCGATTTTTTCGCAAACAAAACCCAAATTGACAGGATGTTGATGGGTTAATTTGAGTGTCATTGTGATTCGATTTTGTTGGTCAGAAAGGGGAATTTCCAGCTGATAAATAGCATCGACGCTAGAGCGCAGGACCCCATGTGGGCGGAGTAATACGCCATGGATTGATAAATCCACTATCTGACAGTCAAATGATTGGTCATCCTTTGATAGTTTAGCGGTGGTATCAAAGCTAACCCGTTTGTATTGGCGTCTTTCGTTATCCATGAGTTTTTCTACCTTTACACCCTATGACTATTTTAACTTTAGCACAAATGACGATATTTACTAGTGTACCTGGACGCCTTTTGCAGGATAATAGGCATATACCCGTGCTACTTGGAAATGCATGAATTCAGAGCTTAGGAGGAATGCCAGAGCAAGACGTAGCTCGTAGAGAATGACGGGTCATTTTTTGGGCTACAACGCGGCACTGGCTTTCCTTCTAAGCTCCCGTAGGGCAAGCCGAGAAGCATCCATCTTCTTTGTTATGAGAATTTGAAATAGAATGACTAATCCTGCATTCTCATGCCTCGAATATGGAAGCTTATCGGCTTGCTGAATCATGCATATCCAAGTATCACGGGTATATACCCGTGCTACCTCAAAATGCAGGTTCCAGTGTTCAGCTAAAATACCTGA
>CAZOBX010000057.1:0-12058 GCA_964578045.1 uncultured Kangiella sp.
GCGGCTATTAAGAGAAAATAGCGCCAATTATAGCTAACTTTATTTATCTGGCAATTTACCCTATGACGGCACAATTAATCGACGGCATTGAGATTTCCGCTTTATTACGAAAAAAAATCAAGGACAAAGTGGATGCCAGACTACAAAATAAATTGAGAGCACCCAGTTTGACGGTTATTCTTATTGGCGAAGATCCTGCTTCCAATGTTTATGTCTGTAAAAAAGTGAAAGCCTGCGAGGAAGTTGGATTTACCTCACAAAAAATGGTTTTTGATAGCAATATCACTGAAAATCAGTTAATCACTGAAATTGATAAATTGAATGCCGATCCCGCCGTTGACGGAATTTTGCTGCAATTACCTTTACCGAACCAGTTAGATTCGGGCTTCATTTTAGAAAAAATTGACCCTGCAAAAGATGTCGATTGTTTTCATCCCTATAATGTGGGCCGGTTAATGCAAAGGATTCCCCTGCTACGTCCGTGCACTCCCTACGGAATTATGCTGATGTTGGAACATATTGGTCTGAATGTAAAAGGGCTAAATAGCTGCATCGTAGGTGCCAGCAATATCGTCGGCAGGCCTATGGCAATGGAGCTTTTACTGGCTGGAGCAACCGTTAACGTTTGTCATAAATTTACCAAAAACCTCGCTGAACAGGTCGCCAATGCGGATCTACTGGTAGTCGGTGTCGGCCGGCCTAATATTGTTAAGGGGGATTGGATTAAACCGGGCGCGACGGTGATTGATGTTGGCATAAACCGACTGGAAAATGGCAAATTGGTCGGCGATGTCGAATTTGAAGTAGCCAAACAGCGGGCTGCCTGGATCACCCCCGTACCTGGAGGCGTTGGACCAATGACCGTGGCGACTTTATTAAATAATACTCTTTTCGCGGCAGAAAACGCTGAATCGTTATAACTAACCTTGCCAGAAAAGATCACCACCGTGGTCTTCGATGGTTTCTAATACCTTACCTCCACCTCGGGCAACACAAGTCAAAGGATCCTGAGCAACAATGACTGGTAGCCCGGTTTCTTCCATAAACAATCTATCAAGATCCTTTATTAATGCACCGCCGCCGGTGAGTACCATGCCTCGCTCCGAAATATCAGCCGCTAGTTCAGGTGGCGCTTGCTCTAATACCGAGCGCACTGCTCGTATCATACCTGCAAGAGGATCTTGTAATGCTTCAAGGATTTCGTTGCTATTAATGGTGAACTTACGAGGGATACCCTCTGCAAGATTGCGACCTCTCACATCAATTTCCATCACCTCAGTTGCTGGAAAGGCGGTGCCTATTTCATGTTTGATTCTTTCAGCGGTAGATTCACCAATCACGGTGCCATAATTTCGTCTGACATAATCGATAATCGCATCATCAAAACGGTCACCACCAATTCGCACAGAATCCGAGGTAACCACCCCATTTAAAGATAAAATCGCAATTTCGGTCGTTCCGCCACCAATGTCGACCACCATGGAACCTCTGGCTTCGCCCACCGGTAGCCCTGCGCCAACGGCCGCGGCGACTGGCTCTTCAATTAAATAAACGTCTCTGGCACCCGCGCCATAGGCCGATTCTTTGATTGCACGGCGCTCAACTTGAGTCGAGCCACAAGGCACGCAGATCAGAACCCGCGGGCTCGGTCGCATAAAAAAGCTGGAATCATGCACTTTACGAATAAATTCCTGAAGCATTTTTTCGGTCACTTCAAAATCGGCAATCACGCCGTCTTTTAAAGGACGAATCGCAGTAATGTTTCCGGGGGTTCGGCCCAACATGGCTTTTGCGGCAGAACCCACTGCTGCAATCGACTTATTCCCCCCCCGTTCGTGTCTGATAGCAACAACCGATGGCTCGTTTAAAACAATACCCTGTTCTCGCATATAAATTAAGGTATTTGCTGTTCCGAGATCGATCGACAGGTCTGCAGAGAATAAACCTCTAATTTTATTAAACATATTGAGTTTCTAATATCCTGGATATTTTATTGCGGCAATTATCGCCTACTTCGATTGTAAACAGAAGGCTTTGAAATTAATTTATCCCGTTTTAGAGAATATGTTGAGTAAATAGTTCCATTTTTTGCTGTTTGACCCGTATAATCCATCGAATACTCATCAAGGCCTTCCAGAATGCACCCGGTAATTACAACAGTCAAAAAACAGCAAATTGATGACATCGTCGCTTTGGCAAAACCTATCTGGTTCGAACACTACTCTCCGATTATCGGTGATAAGCAAGTGAGCTACATGTTAGAAAAATTTCAAAGCCGTGAAGCGATCGAGTCACAGTTAGAGAAAGGATATCAGTATTATCAGGTCGTTGATCAAACAGACCTTTTAGGCTATTTTTCCATCGAATTTCGAGCTAATGCAAGTTTATTTATTAGTAAATTTTATTTATCCAAACAAGCACGAGGAAAAGGGACAGGAAAACTGATGCTAACGTTTATCGAACAATTGGCTAGGTTAAATCAATGTAAAACAATCGATTTAACGGTTAATAAGTATAATCCCGCTTATAATGTCTATCTAAAGTTGGGATTTATAAATCATGGCACCGCTGAGTTTGATATTGGAAATGGTTATATAATGGATGATTACCTGATGTACAAACCAGTTTCAGGTTGATTAAATTGACTTTCCAGACGGGCACTTAGTTTGTGCCCGCCACAAATTCTAATTGCCCATAGCCCACCTACTTAACCTCAACTCCGGATAAAAGCAGCCAGTAATCCCTTTAAGCATCAGATTAAATAAAGGCTCATTGCCAGTATCAGTATTTTGGCGACTATCAAGGCAAGTTTGTGCGTTAATAGTGAGCGATTGAAAGCAAACTTAACGCGGAGAGTCGCTAAAAGACTGGTGCCGGATGGCCGCTCTTATCCGGAGTTGAGGTTACTTAGTAATGAAGCTTTACCAATTCACAACCGTCAATATTCTTAAGGCTATGCAGTAATTCATCCGTAGGTTTTACCGACCATTCTCCAGCAGCAACTAATTCTGCCGATATACTATCTTTTTTACACACTAAGCGTACAGGACACAAGCCCCCTTTAAAGGGTTGCAAAACCTCAATAAGATCTTCCGCTAGAGTGGAACCAAAAGCCAAATCAATTTTAAGTTCTAAATATTTAACCCTTTTTTCTCTGACTTCAATCAGCTGGTTAATTTCAACCCCACTCATTTTTAGGCCGCCAGAAAAATCATCGTTTGAAATATCGCCTTTGGCGATCACCACTTGATCTTTGGTTAAAATATCTTTACTGGCTTCGTACAATTCACTGTAGATCATTACATCCACTCGCGCGCTTTGGTCGTCCAAAGTGACAATTGCCCAGTTAAGGCCTTTTTTGGTTTTCATAACCCGGATATTAATAATCAATCCGGCAACAGTCACATAATCCCCACGACGTGTCGGTTGCAATCCGTTTAACCGTAAACTGCATAATTTTTTGATTTCAGGTAAATAGCGATTGATCGGATGGCCTGTCAAATAAAGCCCTAATGTTTCTTTCTCACCTTCTAAAACTCGTCCTTCCGGCCAAGGTCTAACCTTAGCGAACTCTAAATTTTGCTCAGCATTTTTCTCTGACGGAGCACCAAATAAATCATTTTGCCCTAAGGCTAAATCACGCTTGAATTGTTCAGCACTTTTTATCGCCTGCTCCAATGAAGCCATCAAAACTGCACGATTGGGCCCTAAATTATCAAGCGCCCCGGCTCTAATCAAGGCTTCCAACACTCGGCGATTGGATTTTTTAAGATCAATTCGATTACAAAAGTCAAACAAGTCTTTATAAGCTCCTGATTCATTTCGTTCATCCACAATTGACTGAATAGCGCCTTCACCCACGCCTTTAACCGCCCCGATCCCATAAATAATTGTTTTGGGGCCATCAATAGTAAACTTGTAAGCACCTCGATTGACATCTGGCGGAACAATATTAAGCCCCATCTCTTTCACATCATCCACATAAGTAACCACTTTTTCAGTATTGTCCATGTCCGCTGACATGACCGCCGCCATAAAAGCGGCTGGATAATGGGTTTTCAACCAAGCGGTTTGATACGAAACTAACGCGTAAGCGGCCGAGTGAGATTTATTAAATCCATAACCGGCAAATTTTTCCATCAGGTCAAAAATTTGTCCGGCCAAATCGCCATCCACGTCTCTTGCCATGGCGCCTTTCATAAAAATTTCGCGCTGATCGGCCATGACTGAAGCTTTTTTCTTACCCATTGCACGGCGCAATAAATCAGCCCCGCCTAAGGTAAAGTTAGCCAAAACCTGAGCAATTTGCATGACTTGTTCTTGATATAAAATAATGCCGTAGGTCGGTTCTAAAACTGGTTTAAGATCTTCGTGTTGATAATCAGCGTGCGGATAGGCAACCTCTTGCCGGCCATGTTTACGATTAATAAAATCGTCCACCATTCCCGAGCCTAGTGGACCGGGTCTAAATAATGCCACTAAAGCAATAATATCTTCAAAACTGCTCGGCAACAATTTCTTGATCAGTTCTTTCATGCCGCGAGATTCAAGTTGAAAAACAGCGGTGGTTCTAGCGGCCTGTAGTAGATTAAATACCGCTGGATCGTCTAGGGGGATGGATTCAATTTTAACTTTCTCTTCATCTACTAAAACCACACTATTGATCGTATCAATCGTCCAATCGATAATTGTCAAAGTCCGCAAGCCCAGGAAATCAAACTTAACCAAACCGGCGGTTTCTACGTCGTCTTTATCAAATTGAGTCACCAGTCCGGCGCCAGTTTCATCGCAAGACAGCGCGGAGAATTCAGTTAATTCTCCCGGAGAAATAACCACGCCGCCGGCATGTTTTCCGGCATTTCTGGTTATACCTTCGAGTTTGCGAGCCATATCCCAAAGCGCTTGAAATTCTTCTTCCAATTCATAGCGCGAGCGAATTTCTGGCTCTTGCTCCCATGCTTTGGTTAAAGACATACCGATTTCAAAAGGGATTAGTTTGGAAATTTTATCGACAAAACCATAGGGTTGGCTGAGTACTCGCCCGACATCTTTAATCACCGCCTTGGCAGCCAGTCGGCCGAAAGTGATAATTTGAGATACACTGTTTCGGCCGTATTTTTGAGCGACATAGTCGATGACCCGATCGCGGCCATCCATACAAAAATCAATATCAAAATCCGGCATCGAAACCCTTTCTGGATTTAGAAATCTCTCAAAAAGCAGTTCGTATTCCAGTGGATCAAGATCCGTTATATCCAGCGCATAAGCGACTAACGAACCGGCGCCGGAACCACGCCCGGGTCCGACTGGAACACCATTATTTTTGCTCCAATGAATAAAATCGGCGACGATTAAAAAGTAACCGGGAAAACCCATTTCGTTGATCACGTCTAATTCAATTTTGAGCCGTTCATCATAAGGAATTCGCTGCTCAGCAAACTCCACACTTTCCTTATCAAAAAGAAACGCTAATCTTTTCTCAAGCCCTTGCTCACTTAACTGACAAAAATATTGCTCAATCGTCAGTCCATCCGGTATCGGATAATTCGGTAAAAAATATTCGCCTAAATGCAGAGTTAGATTACAACGTTTAGCAATTTCGATGGTATTTTCTAACGCTTCCGGAATATCTGAAAATAGTTCCTGCATTTCGGCCGGCGTTTTGAGGTACTGCTGATTGGAGTATTTTTTGGGCCTTCTTGGGTCATCAAGTACTCGACCTTGATTGATACAAACTCGTATTTCGTGAGCATCGAAATCAGTTTCCTCAAGGAAACAAACATCGTTAGTCGCGACTACTGGGGTTCCGGCCGCTTGTGCGAAAGAGGCAACGGAGTGAATGTAATCCCCTTCGCCAACCCGACTGGTCCGTTGCAGTTCAATATAATACCGGTCAGGAAAATACAATTGCCAGAATCCCAGGTTTTCAGCGGCTTGTTCGTGATTACCGGCAAGCAGAGCTTTACCGACATCGCCTTCTTTTGCGCCTGATAAAACAATGAGTCCCTGATTTAATGTCTTAAACCAATTTTTATCAACGATAGGAATGCCGCGTTTCTGATTTTCCTGATAAGCTTTAGAGATTAAAACTTTAGCGTTTAAATAGCCCTGATTATTCATACACAAAATAGTGATCCGAAAAGGCTCTTGCTCGCTGCCACCAGCATCAACCAATAAATCAACGCCGGTAATGGGTTTGATCCCATTCGCTCTGCATTTTTTGTAGAATTTAATCAACCCGCAAAAATTGATATGGTCGGTAAACGCAGCTGCCGGCATCTCCAGCTCTGCAATACGATCCAAGGTCGGATTAATACGGCAGATCCCATCCACCATAGAATATTCTGAATGAATTCTTAAATGGACAAAGTTCTGCTTAACAACTTGCTCCGTTGTGGCATTCTCTGTGGACTCTTGAATGGCGTCCTGTGATTGTGAATTCACCTGATTCATTAATTTTTCTAACTCTCCAGAAGTCTTTTAACTGGCGCAAAACTTCTGCGATGGATTGGTGTTACTCCAAGTTCTTGTAATGCCTGGATATGAAACTTGGTTGGATAACCTTTATGTTTTGCCAGCCCATAACCAGGATAAATTTTGTCTAATTCGACCATTTCATTATCTCTGGCTACTTTTGCGATAATGGATGCTGCGCCAATCGACTGAACCTTCAGATCACCTTTTATTATGGCTTCGCTGGAGCAATCTAAATCCGGACAACGGTTTCCATCAATTAAACAATGGTCGGGTTTAATTAAAAGTCTCTCAACTGCCCGCTTCATCGCTAACATACTAGCGTGAAGTATATTTAGCTCATCAATTTCTTCTATCTCTGCTCTTCCAAAAGCCCAACTCAGCGCTTTTTCTTTTATCTCTTGAGACAAATGTTCTCTCTTTTTTTCGCTCAATTTTTTGGAATCTGTTAATCCCTCAATAGGATTATCTGGGTCCAAAATAACCGCCGCAGCGATCACCGCACCGGCTAAAGGTCCCCGCCCCACTTCATCGACACCGGCAACCCGATCAAATACTTTCATGTTTCAACTCTTCGCTCAAGTAATTCGCTGATGGCTTTGGCGGCTTTTCGACTGCCACCAAGGCGCAAGTTTTGGTGTAATCGATTATATTCGTCAGTGATTGATTCAAACGACTGACTTTCAATAAGGCGACTCAATTCAGCGGTTAAATTTTCTACTGTGCAGTCATCCTGAATAAACTCACTAACCAAATGCTTTTTAGCCAATAAATTAGGCAGTGAAAAATTTTTTATTTTTAACAGCTTGGCGTACACCCAAAAACTAAACGACGAAACTTTATAAGCGACCACCATGGGCTTTTTAAATAACATCGCCTCCAGCGTGGCTGTACCTGATGCAAGCAAAATGTAATCCGACGCTTGCATCAATTCGCGAGATTGACCATCAAATAACTTGATATCGATATTAAAATTGTTTTGCTGCAGAAAACTTTCAATTTGTGCACGTCTTTTAGAATTTGTACAGGGAATAACAAAGTATAACTGCGGATATTTTCTGGCTAATTTCTTTGCTGTTTGAATAAATGGTTCAAGTAAAAATTTGGTTTCTGATCCTCTGCTGCCGGGTAAGATCGCCAGAATTTTCTTATCCTGAGGTAAATTCAGCCGTTCTCTCATACTATTGACGTCAGTTTGCAGTGGGATCTCTTCTGCTAACGGATGACCGATACACACGGCGGGCAAATGATGGGTCTTGTAAATTTCTAATTCGAAAGGAAACAGACAAATCATTAAAGAAACACTTTTAACAATTTTGTAAATCCGATTTTCGCGCCAAGCCCATACCGACGGACTGACATAATGCACAGTCGTCATTCCTTTTTTCTTGAGTTTGAATTCGAGGTCTGTATTAAAAACAGGTGCATCTATTCCGATAAAACAATCAGTATTTTGCGCAATGATCGTTCTAGCTAATCTGCGACGCATTTTGAGCAACTCAGGTAAACGGGCCAAAATGGGTACAATCCCCATGACTGAAAGTCGTTCCATCGGATAAAAGCTTTTCAGTCCAGATGCCAACATTAAAGGACCACCAATACCGCAAAACTCCGCTTCGGGATAATGAGTTTTTAACGCATCGATCAGTCTCGCGCCAAGGATATCGCCCGAAGATTCTCCGGCTACCAGATAAAAGAGCTTGTTTTGTTTATTAATCGTCAGATTATCGTGGATGAAATGGTTCACAGGACAGGGTTCACTGAATTATCTTATATTTATGTGAGCTAAGGACGGATGAATTTGAATCATTGCGGCCCAAATTAACGTGCAATGCCTCTTTCTGATGCCTGAATAAAATCGGTCATCAATTTAAGAACGGAAGAGTCTTTAGATAATTTTTGAACAGCTTCAACGGCTTCTTCAATACGCAGACCCTGGCGAAAGATTAGCCTATAGGCTTTTCTTAACAAGGCAATGTCCTCGGCTGAAAAATCACGGCGTTTAATCCCTTCCACATTAATGGAGCGAGGTGCGCCTTCAGCAAACAGAACAAACGGGGGAATATCCTGAGTGATATGGCTTCTTATACCAAGAAAAGCATGCGCCCCAATATGGCAAAATTGATGAACCCCCGAAAATCCGCCTAAAATAGCCCAATCGTCTATCACAACGTGACCAGCAATATTCGAACTATTAGCGATAATGATATGATCACCCAGCCGGCAGTCATGGGCAATATGAGTATAGGCCATTAATAAATTATCGCTACCAATGCGAGTAACCTGATGATCTTGTGTAGTACCCCGGTGAATGGTACAGGATTCTCTGATAATATTATTATCGCCAATGACCGTCCTGGTTGGTTCTCCTCGATATTTGGTATCCTGATTAGCTTCCCCGATGGAAGAAAACTGGTAAAAATGATTGTTCTTGCCGATGGATGTATGGCCATTAATCACCACACTTGGTCCTACGACAGTGCCTTCACCGATTTCGACATGCTCATCGATAAATGAAAATGGGCCGACCTGCGCACTCGCTGCAATCTTTGCACTAGGATGAACTACTGCCGATGGATGGATCATTTGACTATATCCTGCTTGGAACACATAAGCTCTGCTGCACAGACCACTTTACCATCTACAAAAGCTTGAGCTTCAAATTTCCACATCAACCGTTTACGCTTCAACAATCGTACTTCTAAAACAACCTGATCACCAGGCACAACGGGCTTTTTAAAACGCGCTTTGTCGATCCCGACAAAATAATAGAGTGAATTCTCATCGGGTATTTCGTTAAGTGTTTTAAAAGCCAAAATACCAGTCGCCTGAGCAAGCGCTTCTAAGATTAACACTCCCGGCATCACGGGTCTGTGAGGAAAATGTCCAGTAAAACAAGGTTCATTAATGGTGATATTTTTGATCGCATTAAGATACTCGCCGACTTTATAGTCAGTCACTCTATCAACTAGCAAAAAAGGATAACGATGAGGTAAATGTTTCATTACTTCATGAATATCTAGACTACTTATCTGGTTGGTTTCGTCATTCATTTACTTCATACACCTTACAAAGCATTGCAACAATCCAGCTTATTAATATTATAGCTGGCGGAACAATTACAAATCTTTTACTTTTTTCTCTAATTGGCGCAGTTTTTTCGCCATCTCATCTAGTTGCTTAAATCGAGCAACATTTTTCCGCCAAATTTTATTTTCTTGTGCACCAGTACCAGAAGAGAAGACCCCGGCGGTTTCATTCGATTTATTGACTAAAGTACCGGCGGTCAGATGAGTTCCTGCGGCAATACTTAGATGGCCAATAATAGAAGACCGTCCGCTAAAAGTACACGATTTACCAATTTTTGCACTGCCCGCGATACCAGTAAACGCCGCCATAGCGGTGTTTTCGCCGACTTCCACATTGTGAGCAATGTGGCATAAATTATCAATTTTAACGCCTTTGCCGATAATCGTATCATTCAGCGCCCCTCGGTCGATGCAGGCATTGGCGCCAATCTCAACATGGTCGTGAATAATAACTCCACCTGTTTGAGGTATTTTAACCCAGTTTCCAGCATCGCTGGCATATCCGAAGCCATCACATCCAATCACCGAACCGGAGTGCAAAATACAGCGTGAACCAACGCTCACTCGGTGATAAATAGACACATTGGCGTAAACAATTGTATTGTCTCCTAACACAACGCCCTCGCCCAGGTACACATTGGCGCCAATAGTGACATTGTTTCCAATTCGACAATCCTTATCCAAAACCGCTCCGGAGGCAATTTTTACATTGTCCTGTAAAACAACGGTTGGATGGATGCTGGCGGTAGAACTAATTTCACTCGCAGGTAACGGCGTATTATCCAGCGCTTGTGCCACTCGAGCGAAAGCCAGATAAGGATCTTTGCACAGTATGCAGGTTGACGATTTAGTGTTATTCGAGACGAGGGGTTTCGTATAGCCGTCAGAAAGCAAAACACAACCCGCTCGAGTTGTGTTTAATTGTTGTACAAATTTTAGATTGCTCAAAAATGAAATATCTTGTTCAGTCGCTTGATCAAGTGATGCGACTCGATGAATCTGTGTATCGCCATCACCGACTACCTGACCACCAACGATATCTGCGATTTCAGCAACCGTTAATGTTTTTTGCTGCAATTTTTAGCCTGCTGGATTACTTAACACTGTGATAACTTTGTTTGAGATATCGATTGCTTCTTTACGAAAGGCAACTGTTTCGATTCGAAATACCACATCGAAATTTTCGTCTGCTGCGATTTTAACTACGATTTGCTGTATCTTCACTCTAACTTTGGTTACTTCAGCTTGTTTTGCTCGCTGAAAATCCTCTTGTAAATTCTTATTTTTAGCCTGAAGACTGCTACTAATTTCGGCTAACTCCCGATTTAATTGAATGCTTTGCTCCTCTGTCATGGTCATCGCATCACGTTGTCCTTGCTCTTGTTTCGCCAGACCTTTTTCTTTCATTAATTTTATTTCCTCAAGGCGATCGGCAAATTGTTTTTGTAATTTAGCTTCAATCAGCTCTAGTTGAGGTGCTTTACTTAAAACCAGTCTTTCATCAAAAATACCGATTTTAAGATCTGCAGCAAAAGCATTTGTCATTGGCGACAACAATATCGCCGCTATAAAAATTATTCTTTTAAACATTATTTTACCCTTATGTTTCCTTTAGTTAGTTCACTATCCATTTGAATAGTCATTTATTTAAAATGTTTGGCCCACATTAAACGCGAAGCCTTCTCTGACATCTCCATTTTGTTCTTCAAGTATCTTTGACAGACTGATCACAATTGGGCCCATTGGCGACAACCACTGCAATGAAATACCAGTTGAGGCTCTAAAAGTACTCGCATCTGAAAAATCAGGAATCAGAGCCAATTGTAACGGATCTAAATCCGAATAGTCTTTTAAATCGAACTTAGTATCCCACAAATTTCCGACATCAACAAAAAAACTGGTTCTAAATGAATTACTGTCTTCGACAAAAGGGATTGGAAAAATCAATTCAACACTGGCCAGCGCTCTGGCGTTTCCGCCAACGCTGCGATTACCGACAAAAACTTGATCAAATTCGGGCGGTAAAATAGTATTAATTTGTGTGTCGAAAGCATCAATTAACGTAGTATCAGTGATGATTGCTGACTGACGAAATATCTCTTTGGGACCGATCGTATTTCTTTCAAATCCACGTACCGTTTGAGAACCTGAAGCAAAAAAGTTCTCAAAATAGGGTAACGCACTAGTATCACCAAATCCATCGCCATAAGATAATTTTAGTCGGCTTAACAAGGACCAACGGGGGGCGATTGGAATATAATTATCAATGCTATATTCAATTTTATAGAATTCCAGGTCACCACCCGGTACGGTTCCACTCAAAGTAACAATTTGTTTGGTACCTCTATCCGGAAATATACCTCTGTTTAAACTATTCCGAATATATGATGCCGATACTTTGATTAAATCATAGTCAAAATTGGGATCTTCCGAAGCATTTTTGCCATTCTCTTCGAAAAAATCGATGATTTGTTGTGACAATTGACCATTGGCTC
>CAZOBX010000057.1:12068-15257 GCA_964578045.1 uncultured Kangiella sp.
GCTCGCAAATCATTGACTTGAAACCCGAGACCAAAATTCAGGCGAGACATTTCATTAATTGGATAGCCCATATTAAAATCGATTGCGGCGGTATCTAAAAGTGTTGCCGAAGAATTGAACTCTCCAAAATCAGAAGAACGAAAACTGATTGACGCACCGGCACTGATCCCATCGATTGTAAAATAAGGGTCAAAATAATTAAGTGAATAACTAGTAGTAAAACTGTTCTTATTGATCGCAAAACCAACCGACTTACCAGAACCAAGGAAATTGCTATGACTCACATTAGCATTAAGCGATAAACCGAAGGTAGAACCATAGCCAAGTCCTCCTGAAATAGTCCCAGCCGAGCGTTCCTTTATCTTGTAGTTAATGTCGACACGGTCTTCTTTGTCTTCAATTTTAGGCGTTTCAACCTCTACTTCTTCGATATAAGTTAATCGTTGCAGCAAGATTTTGGTTCTGTCCACTTGCGCTGTCGATAAGGCTCCGCCTTCCATAATTCTTGCTTCACGGCGTAAAACTCGGTCATTGGTGGTTTCATTACCGGTAAAATTAATTCGATTAACATAGACTTTTTTGCCAGGGTCGATAAATATGTTGAGGTCCACTTTATTAGTACCTGGTTTTACATTAGGCACGGACGTTACTTTGGCAAAGGCATATCCAAATGAGCCAAGGTTTTGTTTTATTTGTTCTTCTGCAAAAGAGATGGCTGCGGCTGAATAAGTTTCCCCTTGAGTCAAGGGCATCAGCTGTTTAAGTCGTTCTTCTGAAAGTATTAAATCACCACTGAACGCAATCTTAGCCACTTCAAATTTCTCACCTTCGCTGACATTGATAGTAATAAACATGCCTTTACGATCGGGGGATATTGCCACCTGGGTTGAAACAACATTGAATTTGAGATAACCACGATCCAAATAATAAGAGCGCAATATTTCCAAATCACCGGACAGCTTTTCTCGCGCATATTGATCATCGCTAGTAAAAGTAGATAACCAGCCACCGGTCGATAATTCAAATTGATCAAGCAATTCTTCATCTGAAAATAGTTGATTGCCTACAATATTGATTGATTGTATTCGGGCAGGCTCACCTTCTTTTACCTCAAATTCAATCAGCACTCGATTTCGAGAGCGACGGATCACTTTATTGATGATGTTGACTGAATATTTACCGTGGGAGAAGTATTGTTCTTGCATGCCATCTATGATGTTTTTAATCGCGGCCGGGTTATAAACTTCACCTTTTGCAAACCCAGAATGCTTCATAACTTCCAGAATTTGCTCAGTCTTGATATCGTGATTTCCTTCAATAGTGATATCAGAAATGGTTGGTCGCTCTACCACATCAATGAGGAGTATATTGCCATCTCTGAGAATCCGAATATCGTCGAAGTTTTCGGCAGAAAAAAGTGTTCGAATAATGATAGGCACCCGGCTAGGTTCCAATTTTTCCCCAACTTGCAATGGCAACATATTAAAAAAGGTGCCCAGCTCCATCCTTTGTAACCCATCAACCTGGATTTCTTCGACAATAAAACCTGTAGTCTTCTGGCTCACATTTTGTTTCGCCTTAACCAGCGGTGAAACACTGCCCAATAAACCAAATCCAGCAATTAAGATTGCTAAATTACCTGCTCGTTGTTGATACTTGGCGATAGTCGCTTGCAAGATTTTACCCATAAATATTTTACTTCTTAATAATTGTTTTTATGTACAGAAAAGCGCCTTAAATCTAAATTAAAAGCGCGAAATATCATTAAATATGGCAACCGCCATCAGTGCGAAGACCAGCATCATGCCAACCTGCAGACCAAATTCTTGCACTTTTTCTGATAAAGGCTTACCTTTTATTGCTTCAATTACAAAATACAACAAATGACCGCCGTCAAGCATAGGTACTGGCAGTAGGTTGATAAAACCCAGGTTCACGCTAATTATTGCCAAAAAACTTAAAAAGGCGACAAATCCATAACTTGCACTTGCTCCAGCGCCTTTTGCGATTGAAAGTGGACCGCTAATGCCTTTATGAGAAATATCTCCGACTACCAATTTCTTAAAGAGTTGCGTTGTTAACACAATTTTCTTGTAGGCTGTTTCATAAGCCAAGACAAAAGAGCCAAAAAAATCGGATTCTTGAGTCACTATATAAACGTTGAAATCAAACCTTAGCTGTTCAACACCTAACAGACCGATGGTCTCACCATTGTATTCCTGAGTACCTATGACCACAGAAATGGGTATCAGTTCACCATTTCTGTTAACTTGCATGCTGGTTGGTTTATTTGGCATAGCACGGATCATTACAACCATATCACGCCATTTAGAAACCGGTTGATCATCAATCAAGGTAATAATGTCACCGACCTGAATTCCGGCCTTAGCTGCCGCGTTACCTGCTGTTACGACAGCAATTTCTGTTGTTGCGTCTTCCCGAAGATGATAAATCCCCAAAGAGTGTAAAATTTGTGGCCTTTCGTCGTCCACTTGCCAAGTCTGCAAATCAAGGTAAATATTTTTTCCCTGGCTATTTCCTTTACGTTTAACGGTTAATATAAGTTTTCCTTTATCACCCAATCGTTTCGCTAGTCCTTCAACCAAATCCTGTGTGGTAATAATGGCTTCTCCGTCCACTGCGACAATATGATCATTTTTCAAAAGGCCTGCAGCATAGGCAATACTACTTTGTGGGGGATCACCAACCACAGGCTTTAAGCCATCGGTCCCGATCATAAACATGCACCAGTAGAGGAATATCGCCAACAGAAAATTAGCAATAGGTCCAGCCAGTACAATTGCCATTCTGACCCAAACTGATTTTTGGTTAAACGCAAAAGGTCTATCTTGTTCTGAAATTTTCTGGTCTGGCTCTCGCTCATCGAGCATTTTGACATAACCACCTAAAGGAATTGCGGCAAGAACATAACGAACGCCATCTTTACCTACTTTTTGTAAAAGCGGCTTACCGAAACCCACTGAAAAAGTCAGTACCTTGACACCTAGTTTTCGCGCCACCCAAAAATGACCGTACTCATGGATGGTCACTAATATTCCTAGGGCTACAATAAAAGAAGCCAGGTTCCATAATACATCCATAACTTAATCCAACTCCTCAATTACGTTAAGAGCAATCTCTCTGGCAGTTTTATCTGACAGGAGAATTTGCTCAAGATTATTCAATTCG
>CAZOBX010000057.1:15267-26268 GCA_964578045.1 uncultured Kangiella sp.
CATTTAAAACACAAGGAGCACTTTTGCCGATTTTCATGGCGTCGATTGCCAAAGCCAAACAGGGATACCGCTCAAAATCCGGCTGCTGAAATTCCAGTCCTACCAACTGGTAAAAATCCAAAGGTTTTACCCCGGCATCAATTCTCTCGGGCCAGGCTAGACAATGAGCGATAGGGGTTTTCATATCCGGATTGCCCATTTGCGCGATCACTGAGCCGTCCACATAAGCAACCATTGAATGAATAATACTTTGCGGATGCACCACAATTTTGATTTGCCCGATACTGACATCAAACAAATAACAGGCTTCAATTAACTCCAATCCCTTATTCATCATCGTAGCAGAATCGACTGAAATTTTTCTACCCATCTCCCAGTTAGGATGGGCGCATGCCTGGTCCGGCGTTTTGTCGACCAAAGCATCGATCGGCTCCTTCAAGAACGGTCCTCCTGAACCGGTTAACAAAATTTCTTTGACCCCTGAAAGGTTTGGTTGTGCTTTATCACCCGGCTGCGGCAATGATTGAAAAATCGCGTTATGTTCGCTATCCATCGGCAGTAAAGTTGCACCACTATGCTTAACCTCCTGGATAAACAGATCGCCGGACATCACTAGGGCTTCTTTGTTGGCGAGTAAAATTTTGTGGCCCTGTTTTACCGCGGTTAAGGTGGGCAATAAACCGGCAGCGCCAACAATAGCCGCAACCACTATATCAATTTCAGGATGTTCAGCAGCTCGATTTACCGCGTTGATGCCGCTACGAACTTCGATATTAAGATTGCTGGTAGTGATTAAATCCTTAAGTTTATTTGCCGATTGCTCACATGCCATGATAGCTAATCGAGGCTGATAAATTTGACACTGCAAAAAGAGTTTTTGGTAGTTTTTATTGGCCGTCAATACAGACACGGAATATTGTTCGGTATTTGTCGAAACAACGTCCAGACAACTGCATCCGATAGAACCGGTTGAGCCTAATATGCAAACCGACTTAACCATTGAACCACTCGAAGTAGCTAAAGCTTAAATAAAACACAGGAGCCACTGTAATCGTGCTATCCAGACGGTCCAGCAGGCCGCCGTGTCCGGGCAACAAATTGCCGGAATCTTTAATCTTAGCTACTCGTTTAAGTGCGCTTTCAAACAAATCTCCAAAAACAGAAATGATCGCTAAAGCTAAAATAACCAATAAATAAATCAGCAGATTGTTCACCTGAAAATCGAGTATCGAAATGCCCGCCCAACCAATCAAAACACTAAGTGATACACCGCCGATAACCCCTTCCCAGGTTTTGTTAGGGCTTACATTTGTCAATTTATGTTTGCCAAATAATTTGCCAGTTACAAAGGCGCCGGTATCAGCCGCCCAAATCAGTAGCAACATAAACAGCAGTAATTTACCACCATAAATAAAATCACCGACACCGTACATCGGATATCCGGTTTGTCTGATAGAAATAAATGATACGAAAAACGCTGGCAAAAGCACCAACCCGAATAAGCTCTTGATCATGCGGTTTTGCCACCAGTGCTTATTGGTTGAAAAAGACAAAACGATGACGACACACAAAAAGATAATGAACAACGCGGTAAGCAGTACTAACAGCGGTAGATCCATCTGAACATGATGCGGCCAGCTCAGTGAAGGCCAGACCACCAATGCTTCACTAAAATACCAGATGGCCAGGTTGACAAAGCTGACCAATAAAGCGAAAAAGGACCAATGAACGCTTTTTTTAAACTCCGATAATTTAGCCCACTCTAACGCCATTAAATAAACAACCACTAAAATCAGACCTGCAAAAAAATCAAGTCGGACCGAAAAAAGCAACAGAAACACAACGGGTAGTAAAACCAATGCGGTGGTAATTCTTTGTTTCAACATGGTTGCTATTTACTCCGTCTCATGACTGACCTGTTCGCCAGTCTTACCATATCGCCTTTGACGATCACTATATTCCGTAAGCGCTTTATCCAGTTCAATCGAATCAAAATCAGGCCATAATTTATCGCTAAAATAGAGTTCAGCGTAAGCCACTTGCCAAATCAGAAAGTTACTGATCCTTTTTTCGCCGCCGGTCCTAATCATCAAGTCAAGCGGGGGTAAATCTTTTGTGGTTAATTGAGCACCTAACAACTCTTCGCTCAGTAATTCTCCCGGAGCTAAGTTGATACAGGCCTGATTAGCAGCATTAACAATATCCCAGCGGCCGCCATAATTAGCCGCAATATTAAGCTGAAGACCGTCATTACCGCTAGTCTGGGCTTGCGCGTCGGCGATGCTTTTTTGTAGCTTGCTGCTAAAGCCTGCGATATTACCAATAAATTTTAACCGAGCGTTATTCTTGTTAAGCATCTTCACTTCGCGTTTTAACGCAAGAATAAAAAGCTCCATTAGATAACTGACTTCCTCTTCCGGCCGCGCCCAGTTTTCACTACTAAACGCAAACAGGGTCAAAGATTGAATTCCTTTTTCAGCGCAGACTTCAACAATCTCTCGAGTTTTTTCTACCCCGGCCTTATGACCAAAGGTCCTTTTTTTGTTTCTTTGCTGCGCCCAACGTCCGTTACCATCCATGATGATCGCTAAGTGTTCAGGTGTTTTATTACTGGTCATTATTTAAACACCTTGGACATTTGTTAACTCCTTCCATACAGCTATTTATTGATTTTTTAAACCGAGGTTAAACAACTACGCCGCGTCATCTCGATAGACAACACGGCGCACCGATAAAATAAGACTTTTTGGGAAATCTAAATTTCCATTAGTTCTTTTTCTTTTACTGCACTCATTTCATCCACTTTCTTCACATGAACATCAGTAATTTTTTGCACCTCATCTTCCGCTTTGTGAAGCTCATCTTCACTGATCTCTTTTTCACTCTCAAGTTCTTTTAACGTTGAATTGGAATCTCGACGGATGTTTCTAATAGCGACTTTCGCAGATTCTGCTTCGCTACGTACGATTCGAGTCATATCCTTTCTGCGTTCTTCGGTTAAAGCAGGTAGTGGCAGACGAATAACATTGCCGGCAGTATTTGGAGTAATTCCTAAATCCGATTCCATCAGAGCTTTTTCTATGGGCTGAACCATGGAAGCTTCAAATGGCTGAACAATAAGCGTTCTGGAGTCCTGAACTGACACGGTCGCCGCCTGAGTCAACGGTGTTCTAACACCGTAATAGGAAACGTTTAAATGAGCTAGCAAGCTAGGATTAGCCCGACCAGTACGAATTTTTTGCAGACTGATTCGGAAGGATTCAATCGATTTATCCATTCTAGCTTGTGCATCGTCTTTTATTTCATTGATCACGAAATTACCACCGTATCTTTTTTATAGTTACTATTCTTTGCAATGTATCAATGTACCTTCCGTTTCATCAACAACCGCTTTAATTAAAGCACCAGGCCTATTCAAGTTAAACACACGAATCGATTTATTGTGATCGCGAGCTAAGCAAAAAGCGGTCAAATCCATTATACCTAATTCTTTAGATAATGCTTCATCGTAGGTCAGAGATTCATATTTGACCGCATCTGGATATTTATTAGGATCAGCAGAAAAGACCCCGTCGACTTTGGTTGCTTTTAAAATAACATCCGCGTCAATCTCAATACCACGTAAACAAGCGGCGGTATCGGTAGTGAAGAAGGGATTACCGGTTCCTGCGGTGAAGATAACTACCTGAGCATCCTGCATAAAACGGATCGCAAACCGGCGGTCGTAATCTTCACAAACACCGGTTAAAGATATTGCGGACATCACACGTGTTCCGACTTTGATTCTTTCCAATGCATCCTGCATTGCTAGAGAATTCATCACCGTTGCCAGCATTCCCATATGGTCGCCTGCTACACGATTCATTCCTGCGCTTGCCAGTTTTTCACCCCGAAAAAGATTACCACCACCGATCACTAGACCCACCTGGATCCCTTTACTGAGGATAACTTTTATTTCTTCGGCAATTCGGTCGAGCACACTAGGATCAATACCAAAAGACTCTGCCCCCATCAGGGCTTCGCCACTCAATTTAAGAAGTATTCGCTTGCTCTTTTTGGTAGGTGCAGAACTTGGCATAGACTTTGGTTTCCTAAAATTTATATAAAAAGTCTTGGCTATTCGCCTTTTACTTGCGCCATCACTTCGGCAGCAAAATCATCTTCGGCTTTTTCGATTCCTTCGCCAACTTCTAGTCGAACCAGTTTAGCGACTTCAGCCGAGTTAGACTTTAACAAATCACCTACCGTTGTAGAAGGATCTTTTACAAAAGATTGGCCAACCAAACAGACTTCAGCGGCAAACTTTCGCATACGGCCAACGACCATCTTTTCTGCGATGTCTGCAGGCTTACCACTAGCAATAGCTTGAGCAGTAAAAATCTCTTTTTCACGATTATACACATCTTCAGAAATTTCTTCAGGAGTAATAAATTGTGGGCTAGTTGCCGCAGCATGCATGGCAATATCTTTCGCTAAATCAGCATCTCCGCCTTTAAGCGCTACCACAACACCAATTCTTCCACCGTGGATATAAGTCCCTAGCGCGCCATCGGTCGCTTCAACAGTTTGCACGCGTCTTACCGTGATATTTTCACCAATTTTAGCAATCAAATTAGTGCGAGCAAGTTCAACGGTCTCACCGGAGGCCACCGTGGCTGAGTTTAACGCGTCGATGGTGGTTGTTTTATTGGCAAGAGCGGCACCAGCCACTGCTGCGGTAAAAGCTTTAAAACTATCATCGCGAGCAACAAAATCAGTTTCACTGTTAATTTCGACAATTACACCAAATTGACCATCGTCGCTGGTTTTAACAACAATTACACCTTCAGCAGCGATACGCCCGGCTTTTTTCTCAGCCTTTGCTGCACCTGATTTACGCATATTGTCGATTGCGGTTTCGATGTTGCCGTCAGTTTCTACTAAGGCTTTCTTGCATTCCATCATGCCTGCGCCAGTTCTTTCACGTAATTCTTTTACTTGAGCAGCTGTAATTGCCATTTTGATCTCCACAAATAGATATATTCTATATAGCCTAACGAACTGAATATTTAATCGTTGGCATATATCAGGTAAAACCGTACCACCGTTCCGTGCTTCTACGGCATTCAATTCATCCATGGTAACTATTCGGCAAGTTGCCAAACAGATGAGTAACTTTTCGGGCTGCCTCTATAATTAGTCAGTTCTAGACAAGAAATCTGAGCATACTCGTCTATGTAACCATTTCTAAAGTTGGAAACGGCGGATCAGAGATAAGCTGAATAGTTACCATCCATGAATATAAAATAGGGGGCCAAGCCCCCTACTATAAAAGCCTTAATCTACAAATTACTCTGCAGCAGCTTCGCTATCTTCTTTCTTTTTAGTCGCTTTGTTTGCTGTTGGCTTAGCGTCTTCTTTTACTTCAGCTTTAGTTTCTTGCGTAGTTTCAGTAGCAACATCATCTTTTTTTGCAACGTTGGCTTTCTTAACTTTTACAACTTTAACCGGTTTTTCAGCTTTATCTGCTTGCTCAACAAATTCATCTGAAGCAGATGCTTGGACAGCAGGTTCAGTTGCCATTGATGCACGCGCTTCGATAATCGTATCTGCAGCGCTTGATAGATAAAGTTGGATTGCTCGAATCGCATCATCATTACCTGGAATAATATGGTCGATACCATCAGGGTTTGAATTACTATCAACTACAGCGATAATTGGAATACCCAGTTTTCTAGCTTCAGCAATTGCGATGTGCTCATGATCAGCATCGATAACAAAAAGAACGTCCGGTAATCCGCCGATATTCTTGATACCGCCTATACTGGCTTCTAATTTTGTCATTTCGCGGCTAAGTAAAAGACCTTCTTTCTTAGTAAGCCTTTCAAACGTTCCGTCTTCAGCTTGTTTTTCAAGCTCCTTTAAACGGTTGATCGACTGTCGAATGGTTTTATAGTTAGTTAACATACCGCCTAACCAGCGCTTATCAACAAAAAATTGCTCACAACGATTGGCTTCTTCTTTGACGATTTTGCTGGCTGATCGCTTGGTACCGACAAATAGAATTTTGCCTTTTCTAGCAGCGATTGAACTCAGGTAGTTCAGTGCATCATTAAACATAGGCAACGATTGCTCTAAGTTTATGATATGAATTTTGTTACGTGCGCCGAAGATGTACGGCTTCATTTTGGGGTTCCAGTAACGGGTGCGATGTCCGAAATGCACGCCCGCCTGTAGCATATCACGCATAGTGACTTTAGCCATTGTAAGCTCCTAATATATAAGGGTTAGTCGTCCACTGCCCCCAAATAACAAACCTGAGTAAGCCAAGCTTATTCAAGCACCCTGAAATTCGTGTCGAACAGTGTGTGAATTATGGTCAATTAAGCTGTAAATCCCGTAAGGAAGGACATACTTCATTAACTCGGCGCGCTTTATATCATAAAGGGTATAAGGAGGGCAATAAAAATCTTTAATTATTGTTTTCTGAGTTGTAAAAATGATAAGTGAAAGCAACCTCAACTCGGGATAAGTACGACCATCCAGCACAACTATTTTAGCGGCGCTCAGCGTTGAGTGTGCTACCAATGGCATTCCGATTAAAGGGGCCAAAACGCCATAGATGATGGGATAAAGTCGTTAACAACATTGGAAAAAACAGAAATTGGTACTGAACGTAGCCTTTACAGAATTCAACCATTTAATAAAACACCGGATTTTCAAAGATTATTTTCCTTTTTATTAGAATTTAGATCATCAATCAGATTTATCATCCAGCCCCAACTTTAGCGTATAACACAGCTCTCTATAAAGTCTCTCGCCTAATGATTTTCGAGTAAAAAACCACGCCTTTTGCTCTTCGTCCTGAATAAATTTTAACAGGCAAAAATGCGGTGTGACCCAACTGGTTGATAGTAATTCCAGATAACTTATTGAGTTATGAATTGAACCAGTATGCATTAACCAGTTATCGCCGCTCCAGCACAAATCGTCGCTGGAATTGGTAATGGTCAAGTATTGCTGAAAAGAAAAATAAAAAGAAGTTACCGATAAAACCAGCACCAGAACAATCATCCATAGCTGATTTAATAACCAGAAACTGCTGACGAAAACGCCAACATGAGATACCACCAAGAGTAGTAATAATTCAGGACTGGATTTTATTGGAAATCGGGCGGCAATATTCATCTTAGCTTCGATTCAAAACCGCTCATGCGATCGACATTTTTTCACGTATCAGCTGGATGATTTCTACCAATTCAATCTGTTCACATTGACCAAATCCCATGATCCAGGTGTACAGATCAGGATCGGCCTGTTTAAGCAATTCAACAAATGCGTATTGTAATGCCTCATCCAGCTCTTCAAAATGCTCTTGCAGAAATGGGATAAGAATAACATCCAACTCCAGCATACCTCGACGGCATTGCCATTTTAGTCGATTAGCCAATGTTGAATCGGTCATTTATTAATCTCCAGGGTGACGGTAAACGATGAATATACTTTAGCTATCGAAAATTGCAAGTCATGCTTTAGCCATTACCAAATTCCAAGCAAAGCTTCCACCACCTGCTTTTTCACATGGATGTGATGTATGCAGTTTTTAATGGCAGCTTATTCTGGCGTCATATAGAAATTATTTTGATCGGGGTTATATTGAACATAGCCTGATGCTGCTTGTGCCGCTAGCCATTCTCTGACAGACCTTTCCGCAATACCGGTTTTTTCCGACAACTCAGCAGAGATAAGAGAACTGGATTTTGCAACTACCTTATACAATCCCAATTTGCCCCCAATAGTAATAAGGGGCCGTTGGCTGCAGCCCCATTTCTACAACAACCTGGCCTAAAAGTTCATTCAGTTTATCTTCATTTATAGTCATTATCTATCCCTCATATTAGTTATAAATCGAGGTTCAGAATAACCTTTACATCCTGTTTAAACATGAAGTTCAGATAGCGAAATTTTATTAATTCGGCAATATAATAAATAAACCAATTTACAAAAATTTTACCCTAAACGCTTCATGTCTTTTTTTGGCTTTATCTAAAATACGGATAAACCTTGCGTCCTCAAGCATAAAATCAAACGCAGAATTTCGTAACATATGTGGATAATTAAAATAACCGGTACTCACTGCTTTATCCAACATCTGGATACTTTTATCTTTCTCTCCAAGTAGCGCATAAAAATCAGCGAAGTAATAAGTATTTTCAGCATCTTCAATATCCGTATCGATCATTCTATTCAGCGCCAAAAGACCTGTTTGATTATCCCCTTGTATGACCGCAATATAGACTTGTGCTATTAACCCCCAAATGCCCTCCGAATCAATTTCAAGCACTTGATTAAAATACTGAAGTGCTAATTCTTCATTTTCCAGTTCGAATGCGATAATTCCGCTGTAGCCGATACCGTAATCGCCCTTGTCTAAGTGAATTTTACTGAGTGCTAGCTGATACTCACCCGCACTAACATAGGTCGATATAATTGACCTGAATCGAGTATTGTTTGGGCTTATCGCTAACGCTGTTTCCATTTCACTTATCGCTTCATCAAGCATTCCTGCATATCGATAAATATAACCGAGAGAAAAATGAGAGCCGGCACTGTTTGGATTAATTTTAATCATTTTTCTTGTA
This sequence comes from uncultured Kangiella sp., assembly GCA_964578045.1. GTDB lineage: Bacteria > Pseudomonadota > Gammaproteobacteria > Enterobacterales > Kangiellaceae. Next base: position 23,889 of record CAZOBX010000057.1, read on the forward strand.
ATAATAAGCGCCTCTTCAATACGGTTGGTTTCTGTGTAAAAACCGGATAAATTACTGAGCGCTTCCAAAAGTTCCGGGTTAAGTTCGAGCGCTTTTTTATAGTACCACTCTGTATCAACGGGCTCCTCTGGGACAACTCTGCCATGTTGCTCTAATAATCGTTTATGGTTACCAAGATGAGCATAGCTAGGTGCAAAGTTTGCATCTAACTGTATTGATTTTTCTAACATCTCCACCGCCATTTGATGGCCTTTATTTGAAAATGGGTAAGAGATCCCCCTAAGATAATATTCATAAGCCAAAGCACTATTGGGCGTATCCCGGTACTTTCGATTAATACCTTTTGATGTGAAACTAGCATTAAGTCCCGTTGCCACCTTCGAAGCAACCAGGTCTTGCAAAGCAAAGGTATTCGAGTATTCAACTTCAATCGTTTCACGCCAAATAATTTCATTGTCTGTTATACTGACCAGTTCCACATTCAAACGTATGATGTTATTTTCTTTCAAATAATTCCCATTCAGCACGTAGTCGACTTTAAGCTCTTTTCCTATCAATAGAGGGTCGATGGTTTGTTCAACATATTTTCTAATCGAACCGGCGGGGCGGATAGTAAATTTATCCAAATAAACCAGGTCACCGATGATTTGATTAGCTAGCGCAAAGCCCAGGTAATCAGTATTAACGTCAGGTTTAGAATTTGTGAAAGGAAGTACAGCGATGTACTGTTGTCCGAACAATAGGTTAACCGGTGTTGGCTCATCATTCTTATGTTCAGTGTTGTTCAACTGATTATCCAATCTCCCAAAAAGACTGAACAAAACCAAAATAGCAACAACAAGAACACCGCTAACGACATAAGTTGCTTTAGTCAGGTATTTTCGTACTTTTATGTCGTGAACTTGATTAGTATTGATACTAATATCAGACCGCACTTCAGTTTCTGATATAAATTGGTAACCACGGGAATGAATAGTTCTTATGACCTGCTGTTTTTGACCGTCATCACCCAAAACTTTACGAGCGGTTTTAATGTGGTTATTAATTGAAGTATCTGAAACAATTTTTCCTTTCCAAACTTTATCTAATATTTCGTCTCGGGAAACCATTTTGTTCCTGTTTTGAATTAAATGGACAATCAGGTTGAATACTTGAGGTTCAACTGAAACTTCTTTCGAATTAACGATAAGGCGGAAATTCGTTGCATCTAGTTCGATATTATTAAATCTATATATCATATTTTTGACTTAATTCTAATTTAGTAAAGCTTAAGTTTATTCCCTGTCTATTCCATAAATTCATCTAATGCCAATAATTGTCAGATTAACTACTCAAACATCCAACTACCAATTCTACGAGCATATGATCTTTTTTTCAATATTGAAACAGCTACAATGAATGGCATTAGAAGAAATAACTTATGAAAATCAACAAATTAACAAATTAACAAATTAACAAATTAACAGGTTAATCTCCTTTAGTAGTTGAAAACAACAAAGGAAGTTTGATATGCCTACACCAATAGAAATATTGCTTGCTCCCAGTTCCATTGTTGTTATTACCATCTACTTTGGTTTAATAACCCTTGAAACCATTTTCCCTGGTCGCGCTCTCCCCATTGTAAAAAGATAGAAATTACGCTCGCTAATTAGTTTTATTGTCTATTTTTATCTCACGTCATACTTACCATTAATAGGGGATAAATATTTACTCGAATATCAACGTTTCAATTTAACGAAATTTAATCAGTTGAACGCGATTTTGGTTTTTGAAGGACTGACATATGATTGGCATCGAAGTTTGCACAATAACCGGTTGCTGTGGCTTTTGTTTCACCAAATACACCACAGTGAAGAACGTGCCTATGCTGCTTATTATTTTAGTCCGCTAGATAGGTTAGGTTTTACTCTGATCGATAGCTTAAATCTATCGCTAATAATTGGCCTGGCCCCTCAAACCTCAAACCGCTACTTTATTTTTGTTTGTCACTACTTTTATGGCGAATTTTCAGCATACCAATCTGAAAAAACCAGTATGGTTTAGATATTTTATCCAAAGGCCTGAAAACCATACCATCCACCATAAAAAGGGTGTACACGCCTTTAACTATTCAGATTTGACACTATTCGAGCTGATTTTCGGCACCTTTAACAATCCCAAAAACTTTGCGAAATAGACCGGCTTTTATAAAGGCGCTTCTTCAAAAATCGTTTATATTTTGATATTTAAAGACATTTATGAAAAAAAGTAAGTAAAAACAAACTCAACTCTTTGCCAAAGATAATAAGCTAGATCTATCTAGAATAGAATAAACTCTTTATAAAATATGGATTAGACTTAGCCAAAGGAATAGTTGAAAAAAATATGTAAAATTAACCAA
>CAZOBX010000058.1:0-26256 GCA_964578045.1 uncultured Kangiella sp.
TAAGTATTAACCCCGCTTCCCGGCGAGACACCGGTCCTACCAAGTCTGCTTACTAATAGAAATGGTTTAGCTGAAAAATCACTTAATTTGTATGTTAATATTCGCGGAACGGATATATAGGGCCCCAGATCATTGAAATCCTCAACACAAAACCTCAATAGCATGCCTGAGTGGAATGCGCTTGTTGAACACTACCAGGCGACCAGCGATATCCATATGCGCGAACAGTTCAACCGGGATGAAAATCGGTTTAGCCGTTTTTCGGTAAGTTTGGACACTATTCTATTCGACTATTCCAAAAATAGAATCGACCAGACCACCGTAAAACTTCTCACTAAACTCGCAACTGCCTGTCAGTTACCCGAACAAATTAAAGCAATGTTTGATGGGGATAGAATCAATACCACCGAAAATCGTTCGGTCCTACATACTGCATTACGTTATCAAGGGACTGCACCATTAATGGTGGATGCTGTTGACGTACATACTGAGGTTAAAAATGAATTAGAGCGCATTAAACCGCTATGTGACAAAATCCGTAGCGGTGAATGGTTGGGAGCTACCGGTAAACCCATCACCGATGTCGTCAACATTGGTATTGGCGGCTCACATCTTGGCCCGCAAATGGTGATCGAAGCGCTTAAGCCTTTTGTTACTAAAAATTTGAAGATGCATTTTGTGGCCAATATTGACGAGAATCAAATTGATGATACTTTGCAAAATCTAAATGTTGATACCACACTTTTTATCATCTGCTCTAAAACATTTACCACTCAAGAAACCATGCTCAATGCCAATACTGCCAGAGATTGGTTTTTGTCCCAAATTGCCGATGAGTCTCTATTAGCAAAGCATTTTATTGCCGTTTCCACCAATCTGGAAGCAGCACTCGCCTTTGGCATTAAACGGCAAAACATTTTTGCCATGTGGGACTGGGTCGGAGGGCGTTATTCGTTATGGTCCGTTATCGGACTGTCCGTGATGATAGCTATCGGTATAGAACATTTTAATCAGCTGTTATGTGGTGCTTATGAAGTTGACGAACACTTTAAAACAACGCCGTTCGATAAAAATATTCCGGTATTAATGGGCTTGTTGGGTATCTGGTATAATAATTTTTATGATTGCGAAGCAATCGCTGTTCTTCCCTACTGTCAACATTTACATCGTTTTCCTGCCTACTTACAACAGGCTGATATGGAGAGTAACGGCAAATCAGTCGGATTGGACGGTCAGACTTTAGACTATTCTACCGGTCCGGTTTTGTTTGGTGAGTTAGGTAATCCCGGTCAACATGCATTTTATCAATTACTGCATCAAGGGACTAAACTGGTGCCGATAGATGTGTTGGCGTCTTTATCCAATATTAGTGGCGAAACCAAACATCAAAACGCACTGATGTCGAATATACTGGCACAAACGGAAGCCTTGATGCGCGGTAAAACCAAACAGGAAGTGGAAACTGAATTACAGTCGGCGAAATTAACTTCGGAGCAAATAGAAAAGTTATCCCCTCATAAAGTCTTTTCTGGTAATCGCCCTAGTAATACTTTTTTGTTTGATCAACTTGATCCAAAAACGCTCGGCTCATTAATTTCTATGTACGAACATAAAATATTTGTTCAAGGGGTTATCTGGAATATTAATTCTTTTGATCAATGGGGAGTGGAATTGGGTAAGCAACTTGCAACGAAAATATTATCGGATTTCGATAATTCCTCAAAAGATGTGGCAGAGTCGAATCATGACAGCTCCACTAATGGGTTAATTGAACATTATTTACAGCATCGGAATAATATAAAACCGACTAAACTTAAGTAGCCTCAACGTAGGATAACTACAACCATTCAGCATCAGTATTTTAGCGTCTCTCCGTATTAAGCTAGCATTCAATACCTCGCAAATATTCATCTGAGAGACTAACACTGCAGAACATTTTATCTTTTGTATCTCTTTTATGTGTCTTTTTCATCCCGTTTATGCCTCTGTTACGGAGTATGTCCTATCTAGGCTATTTTAAAATTGCTATTTTATTAGCAACTAACAATATTGCTTAATAATTAATTAAATCATTGAAATAGCAATTTACGCTAGTTAAAAAACTATAAAACATAAAAAGCACCTAAAAAGAGAGAGTAGCCTAATGAGTATATTTAAAAAAAATAACATGCGTCACATTATTAGTGCCGCACTAATAACTACCAGTATCAGTGCTACGGCCCTAGATAATATCCCAGTAAAATTTATTGTTGGTGCCAATAGTAATAACGGTTCGGGGGCGGTAGCCTCAACGTCTGATATGGATGCTGGTATAGATCAATTAAACAATTATTTCAATGAGCTAGGGATAGAGTTTTATCGCGATGATGTCGTATATATCACCAATAGTGATGTTTCTGGTATCAACGATGATGACTGGGATACGGATAATGAAGAAGATGTCAGCCCTTGGTTTGAATATGGTTCAATGAATATTATTGTCGTAGGGGATTTGGATGGCGTGGCTGGTCATGCTTATTGGCACGATGAACAACGCGATGTTATTGAGGTTGAACCTGCTCGATTACTTACTTCAACCATTGCTCATGAAGTCGGTCACAATTTTAGCTTAAGGCATACTTATTCAGATTGGGATGATACCACTATTGCCGTGATGGAAGGATCTAACGGCTATAAATATGGTGACAATATTATTGATACGCCAGTTGACCCAGGTAGCAGATCCAATTTTGATGATTGTGAATGGATAGGCAGTGCCGAAGATTCAACTGGTGAAGAGTACGATCCTGACGGCTATAATGTCATGGGTAAAGGTCAAAACGAATGTCGTAACAGATTTAGCACTCAACAAAAGCAACGTATGGATCGCGTTATTCAAACTTATAAATTTCATTTGTTTGATAAATACGGCTCAAATCAAAATCCAAGCTGTGCAAATTCCACTAAAGTCACCAGCTTCCCTAGCAGAGAACAGTTTAACTATGAAGATGGTGTCAGCAGCACCCCTTGGGTACAAGACGTATTTGATGATGCTTTCAGCTGGAGAATAGCTCCGAATACCAGTTCTTCTAGTACAGGTGCAGATGAAGCGTATGAAGGTCACCATTTTGCCCATATTGATTCTGGTGGTGAATTTTTAAACAGTGGTGATAAAGTCTCCATGTTAAGCCCTTGCTATGATATTACTGACAAATCAGAAGCTGAAGTAAGATTCAGATATCATATGTATGGTGCCGATATTGGTGAATTAACGTTAGAAGTGAGTGATGACAATGGTTCGAGCTGGAATCACCTATGGAGTGAATCTGGTGCGCAGCACAACTCCGGTAGCAGCAGTTGGAGTACCGCAACCATTACCCTTGATCAATATACTGGTAAGAACATTCAGTTAAGATTAACAGGGGAAGTTGAGAGTGGTAGCAAAGGTGATATTTCTGTCGATGATATTAAATTTGATGCCAGTGGTTCTGGTGACGGCGGCGGTAGTAACCCTGTAACGCAAACTTTTGAGATTCAACACTATAAAGATGATGCAGAAGAAGAAGTCAGCAGTGGCGATGTAGATCGTTCAAGTTCTGACTTAGAGTTGACCGAAGACGGCTCTGATCAACAGTTAATTGGTATACGTTTTAGAGAGGTTAGCATTCCTAAAGGTGCGACTATTGAGAGTGCGAAACTTCAATTTACCTCAAAATACGATGACTCTGGAAGTATTGACCTAATATTCCGTGGCCATGATGAAGGTGATTCTGCCTATTTTAGTTCCAGTACCGACGACGATATATCAGATCGTGACACGACTAGTGCATCTACCCTCTGGACACCAGATGACTGGGAGAGCGGTGATGCTGGAAGTGCTCAAGAAACACCGGAGTTAAAAGATATTGTTCAAGAGTTAGTGGATAGATCTGATTGGAATGATGACAGTGCGGTTACTTTTATTATTACTCGCGATAGCGGTAGCGGTGAAAGAGTAGCCTATTCTTATGATCATGAAGACAGCGGTGACAAAGCACCTAAGTTGATCATTACTTGGAGTGAATAGTCGTTAACCATACCAAACCATTATTTATAATGGCATTGGCTATGTGCTAATTCATTACACCATGGTCAATAATGAAAAGGCGTTCAGTAATTGAGCGCCTTTTCAAAAAGAAATCGAAAAATCTACAACCAAAAACAAAAATGAACCGTCTCAGTTAGGAAGTCAATACCAAAAAAACAGCCGAAACGACCATTTTGTTTTTTAATCAACCAAAATCATCATAAAATGGTTTTAGCTTTTTATTATCGAAATTCCCTGACTCAATGTCGGCACTTTCATCCGTTAATAAATCGAAACTCGAGTTCCTTGTTGCAGGTTTTCTATTTCCAACGCCAGGTTTTGTTTCTCACACAATCGTTTAACAATCGAAAGTCCGATACCAAAACCCTGACTATTCGCACCTTTCACCGACGATTCACAGATTCTATCCTGTAACTCTTTATCGATGCCGATACCGGTATCTGAAATGACTAATTTACTACCCTCAAGGTAAACCGAAACGGAGCCTTGTTGAGTATATTGGAACGCATTACTGATCAAATTCCATAAAACGATATCAAGCACATTCGACGAAACCTTTATGCTAAATGACCTGGCAACCTTAATATCGACTTCGATATTTTTGTTGGCAATTAAATATGCAGCGCGTACTACCACTTTCTCCAATATAGGTAAAACTAATGTCGGATCTATATGCTCATTATTTTCTTCTTCTCGAGCCAACGCCAGTAGTGTTTGAACAGTCTGCGACATATTTAAATTAGCTTCTTCAATTCGGCTGACCGTTTCTGTATCGATTTCGGTTAAATCGTGAGACTTTTTTAACAGTTCAGTTGCTCCGGCAACGATCGCAATTGGCGTTCTCAATTCGTGGCTAGCGTCGCGAGTAAATTGCAATTCCCTTTCAACAAATTCATCAGTTCTCTTGGCCGCATTATCCAGCGCAGTGGCCAGTACGCCGATTTCATTGTTTGGAAATTGATCAGAAAAATCTTTTGGTAATTCTGATGGCCGAGCCTGGTCAAACATTTTTGATAATTTAGTTAAAGGTGATAACGTACGTTTGGCAAGTCGGAAAGCGATAAAAATAGCAAAAAAACTAATCAACAAAGTCACTACCAAAAGCGCGATAAAAATAAACTGTTTAATTTTTCTTACCACTAACTTATCACTCACCTCTGCGACTAAGATGGTATTCTCATGTTGCTCGAAGCGATAGAGATGATAATGATTGCCATCCTCGCCGTAAAACTCTGTCTGCTTAGGCGCTTTTAGTAGTTTAAACTTAATGATATCCGGTAAATCATCGACAGAATGATAGAGTTTATAGTGGCTCTTTCTAGGTACTGGCCATTGATTGGTAACTTGATATTGCTCTGTTAGATAGTCGACCTCAGCCTCCAGCATTTGCCAAATAAAAGAGTCCTCAACTGTATAGAGGGTCATGAAGTTAAAACTCCCATATATCAGTGACATCAATAGCGTAAATCCGCAAAATGCGATGATAAATCGCGTTCTTAATGAATGGCTTTTGGTTTTTAGATTATTCACTTTTTATTCGCTAACCAAGGCAAAACCAACGGAATGGATGGTTTTAAGTAATTTCGTTTGGTAAGGTTTATCTAATATAACCCGAACCTGATAAATATGTGAACGCAGGGCATCCGACTCCGTAGGGTCGTCCCCCCAAATTTTATTGATCAGTTCACTCCGGGTTAAAACTTGCGGATGTGTCTCAGCTAAAGCTTCGACAATTCGGTATCCTACACTATTGAATTTCAGTTCCTTGTTATCACGCGTAATTTTTTTCAGTTTTCGATCGATGGTGAGTGGACCAATGGAAATACTATAATCGGTTTGCAATAAATGTCGCCTAGACAAAGCGATGGCTCTGACTTCCAATTCTTCTAGTGCAAAAGGTTTTGTCAAATAATCATCTGCCCCATGTTCAAACCCAACCACTTTATCGGCTAATGTATCACGAGCTGTTAGCATCAAAACTGGAATATGCCGGGTCGCCTTATCTCGAATTTGTTTGCAGACTTCTAAACCATCGATCCCTGGTAGCATGATATCAAGAATAATGACATCATAAATATTGTTCAAAGCGAGTTCCAAACCCTGACGCCCATTGTCAGCAAAATCAAGTAAGTGGCCTTTGCCTTCAAAATAGGTGGCAATATTTTTGGCGATAGCAGACTGATCTTCGACGACCAGAATGGTGAGCTTGCTTGAATTCACGGTATTATGATTATCCTATTGTGGAACGAGCCCAGTTGATTTATTTTAACAGGCTCTTTACGAGTTAAGGTTATTTATTATCCTAGAATAATCAGTTGAACGCGAAAAAGATGTGTAAGCCGTTGGTGTGCATAGGAAAGTGAGGGAAGTCGTGATCACCTGATTGGTGAAGAGTGCTTTCATCGCTTTTCTAGGTGCATCAAAGGATTGCCTCATGGTACCTACTTTTGGTGCGCAGACTTTCGTGATTCAACTGATTAATCTAGGATTATAGCTTAGTTAACATTTGTTTGGCTTGGTCCATATCTGGATGGGATTTTAACAAAGCAACCAGCGTATCCTTCGCTTTCTCTATCTTGCCAAGCGCTTGATAGCCCTCAGCCAAAGTCATAGCAACCATCGGATGTTGATAGTAAGGTTGTGCCATTTCTAATAATGCGACCGACTTTGAGCGTTCATCGTCATTACTGGCGTGTTTCAGACGATAGAAACCATACATAGCGACGTATTTCGGATCATGCAATTGTTGATCAAAAACCGCTTCTGTTGGGCTATTCCCATTCCACACATCAGCAATAAAATCAAAGCTTCGCTCTTCCTTAAAAATAGTTCGTTTTGCTGGATTGATCCCCATTGACCGTACTAAAGCCTCTGCGACTTTTGGGGTGGACGCAGGATTTTGCCCCGTTAACAATCGGCCATCGATAGCAACATGACTGAGTAAGATATCACTCTTTTGAAACTTGCCACCACGCTCAATTAAGCGATCTTCCAGCATAAAATCAAACTGTTTTATCCACTTTTTACCAAACATTTTTTCTTCTTTATTGGTAAACCCATTAATCTTTTTTCCACTCACTAAATATTGACCATTGCTCAGCTTAATATCTGTTAGCGCTGCCGGACCATGGCAAACAGCGGCAACGATACCATGATTTTCATAGATTTCAGCGACGACTTTTTGTAAAGGCTGGTCTTTGGGCAAATCAAACATTGCGCCTTTTCCGCCAACGATAAAGACCCCATCGTAATCTGTGGAATCTAACTCTTTCATCGATTTGGAATAGTGCAGCTTGGCCATTATGGAAGAATCTTCAAGCACCAATTTGTTAAACGGCTTTTCACTATTGTATTGATCGGCTTCAACCTTACCGCCTTGAGGACTTGCTACATCGACTTCTATTTTATTTTGTTTAAATATCAAATAGGCTTGTGCAAATTCATCGAACTCATAGCCTGGTCTTTGCTGCTTCTGATCGGTTTTTTGTTGGCCGTAACCGCTAATGACCATCAATACACGTTTACCCGATTTCGCTAACGCTACACCACTCTGTAGCGCTATCAGAATAATTGTCCAGACAATTAGTATTTTTTTAAAATTCATTTGAGTTCCTTAATTGTATTTTGTAATAGTAAAAAATATTATCGAGGTTCAGCTGTGAAACGAATGTGAAAATCGAAAAATAGCGAATTGAATCTTTTGCCATCTTTCAGCGATCGTTTATCAAACTTGTGACTGAAGCATTCAGGGAACGACGATTAAATAGATATCCGATAGAAGTAATCAGCGCCATTACCACTAACAAAGTCGTTAGTAGCCAGCCATAGTGCGGTGTATAGGTAAGAGAGAATTGCGATTGATAAATGAGTATACCGGCCAACCAAGTTCCTGCAATCGCTCCAAATGCTGAGACCATAGAGGTCGAAATCCATTCGAAAAGGGTTAAACGTAAACAGTGTTTTTTGTCGAGGCCTAGGCTCAATAACAGGCCGTTCTTTTTTTGTTCATCTTGCTCAAATCCTTTAACCGAAGCGGCTATGACGATTAGTGCCATGATTAATAATAGGCTTGAAATGGCAAACACCATTTTGGTGACCAGGGCGAGCATATCGTCAAAGTTTTTGGTTAATTCTTTTAAAGGCATCAGTCCAACCGTTGGATGTTGGCGCCATATTTGCGAAAGGTGTTTCCAAGCGTTTTCGGCAACTTCCATACTCCCCATATAAAATGGGTCGATATTTAAGTGATTTTGAGCGGTCAGCGGCACCTGAAACCAAAAGGTAATGGAGCCTTGACCAGCCTTATAGGCATGACTAGATACAATAGTGAAGTCGAAAAAATGATCGGCGATAAAAAAGGTCAACTTATCACCAAGTTTCAATTCCATATCCGTCATGATTTCATTTTCGACCGATATTTGCTGCCAATTCTGTGGATCCAATTGCCACCAGAGACCATCCACTAGCTGATTATTTTTTGGGAGCTGATTGGCCCAGGACAACCGAATCGGTTTTTGTAGAGTCGCCATGCTATCGCTTGGATGGTCGACATAACGCTGCATATCTAAACCGTTGATCTTTATCAGTTTCGCTCGGGTATAGGGGCGTAATTGCCGAATAGGACTTTGATATTTTGAGGACCATTGTTTAATGAAGTTTATTTGCTCCTCCGACGCCTTGGAAATCACCAGGTTGCCGTCGTTAACCCGAGAGTTTTGCTCCATCGCCTGACCTATATCGCGAAGCAGCATCAAAGTAAAAAGCAATAAAGTGACACACAATCCTATCCCCATAATTTGAGTTGATTTACTAAAAATTCGTTGATTCATCATAAAAATAGAAAATGAGAATAATCCTGTAGAGCTGCGAGTGAGCACTTGTAGCAATTTCAACGTCACAAAGGTTAAACTCAGTATCAGCACTACAGTGACCGATAACACCATCAGCATGATGCCGGTGAGCAAGGCGTTATCGGAATACCAGATGGCCAACAGCGACAAACTGGTAACTCCCCATAGGGTGCGCGCAAATATAAATCTTGATTGACGCTGTTCTCGAATGAGTGAAACAACACTGGCACTTTTTAGTTGCCATAAATAAGGTAGCTGTATGCTCAATAACATCGCAAAGGCTAATAATAGACTGCCTGTGATAGCCTTAAAATCGAGTTGAGAGTCTAAACCAATAAAAGTCGTTTGCATCTGCTGAACGAACACTTCTTGTAAAATGATAGCCATTAAAACTGCCGGAATAGCAGCAAAAACAAAGCCGCTTAACATCTTAGCGAGCGCAATCTTAATACCTTGCGACAAGGGATGACCCATACTTAAGTATATGGCTTGACGATAACTTTCTTGTTTGAGCTTGCGTCGACTGACCAAATCAATGGCAATGGCCGCCATAAAGAACAGAATTATCGCGGCAAGTCCTAAGAAGTTTTCGACTCGTTTCCAGAAAGCAGAAAGTGGGTGTCTACTGGTTTTTTTTGAGATAAAAACCGCATCAGGCATTTTATCTGAAAGCCATGATTTGATAGCTTGTTCTTGTGTTGTAGAGACTAAGAAGCGATGGAGAATTGAATCGTTGACAAGCGATGTTTTAAAAGAATCCAGATGTGCCATCGCGCGCATTGCGACAGTGTGACCTTCCAACAATCGGTCAGGTTCATGAAAAATTATTCGCGAAACGGTAAGCTCGGTCTGTCCAAGGGTTAGCTTGTCACCCATTTTCAGTTCAAGCGCGACAAACAATCTCGCATCGAGCCAAATGGTACCTATCTCGGGTCCCCGTTGAGTATTTTGGTGTTCAGCGTCTGGACTTAATCCGGTAGAGAGATAGCCTTGTATCGGATAATGATCATCAACTAATTTGAGCTGTGCGGCTTGATAATGATTTCTACTGGCCAAAGTAATCATCTGAAGTTGAGTAGCGGATACTTGACTTGAATAGTTGGTTAATTGCGACAATTCGTTTGCCGATAATTTTTGGTAGCGGGTGACCACCACATCCGACCCCAACAAGTTGTTAAGGTTTTGTTGCAAGTAGTTTTGAATTGACGAGCTGACTAAAGTCAAAGTGAGTAAAAATAATATCAAAACCCACTGAGTCAGCAAAACAAGTCGGGTATCTGATTGTTTTAGTTCAAATAGAAAATTCCGACAACCAAAAGCAAATGAACTCATTGTAGTTTCTCCAGTTGCCCCTTTGAAAGTTGAAAAACGTGATCAGCGCGAGATGCCAATTGTCGGTTATGGGTTACGATAACCAGAGTACTTAGATGGGTTCTGGAAAAATCGAACAGCAGGTCGCAAACCTGTTCGGCGGTGGTTTCATCTAGATTACCGGTTGGTTCATCAGCAAATATAAAAGCGGGTTGATTGATGAAAGCTCGAGCGATAGCCACTCGTTGTTGTTCACCACCACTGAGCTGATTGGGTTTATGATGAGCACGATCTAACAGCGCTACTTTTTCGAGGCCTTCTTCGGCTTTTTGCAATGCCTGTTTATCGCCTTTAAGCTTTAATGGCAGTGCGATATTGCCTAGTGCATCAAGTTCTGGCAGTAAATGAAATTGCTGAAAGATAAACCCTGAGTTTCTGCGAAGCGTCATTTGATCGCTCTGTTTACCAGCAAAAATAAACTCGGAACGTCCTGTTTTGGGTGTTTCCAACCCTGCCATTAAGGTCAACAGACTAGACTTACCAGCGCCGGAGGGTCCAACGATTGCATAGCTTTGGCCCGATGTGATGGATAAGTTAAGCTCTTTGAAAAGCGAAATTCTTTGGCCATTCATTTCGAAATAGTGACCTATATCATGTAGATTGATTGAGTGCATAACAACGTCTCTTTGACTAATTTAGCGATAGTTTATGGTGGAGAATGTCAAATGAATGTGAAATCACTGGATGCCAGGTTTAAAATAGTGCGCTATTTTTAATGATTGGACGTACTAACAGGCACAGAGTTAAACCGTGCGAGGCGCATCAAAACCAGTAAGCACCTAATACAAAACCAAAAAAGGCTTGCTGAATGCAAGCCTTTTTCTATTTGGCGGAGGCGGAGGGGCTCCCCCCACTAAACGGCTAGCCTACTAAGGCATTTTGAACCATATTGCCTTTAAAAATAGTCTATTAAGACAAACAGAAAGCGCAATGTATACTCGACATTACATTACGGCGTAGACAGATTAAATATTCACCGCTATTTATCGTCTACTCTAGGCGTTGTCAATATAGAGTAATATCGGAATACAAAAAGACCGTAAGCCAAAGTCCATGCTACAACGGATAGGAATAATCCCGTTAAATATTCAATCATAAATAGTGGAGACAAAACCCGAAAAAAAACCGAGAATAACAAACAATAAAAACTAATTAAAATCGTTCTATCAGAAATAATTTTTCGCCCGGTATGACCAAGTGACACTCGAGAAATCATAGAAAGGATGATTAACCCTATAGTGCCTGTTGTCAGCAAATGTATAGAGGCTGAAAAAGTGAACGAAGAATTCAAGTAATAAAATCCGAGACCGACCATAGCGGCAGGAATACAAAGGTAACTGAGATGCAGTGTCCACACTAGCGGAGCATTATATGTGATCCAAAACCGCCACCGGATCATTCTGGAAAAATGAATCAATGCCGTCGAAAAAAATATTGTAGCTTTTATCTCATTTGCAAGAGACTGTTCAAATAAAATTGTCATCGCAACTACACCAATCGAAATTAAGGCAATTTTTTCTAACCATTTAAGTGGTGTCACTGCAGTGGTTTGTGTACCACTGGCAGTGAACATAGGGATGACTCGACCGCCGATCACGCAAACTAGAAATACAATTAGGATAACCGTTAAGTGACTTGCTTTTAATGAAAAAGGTAAATTTTGATTTAACAATCCCCAATGCATGCAGATATTACTAACTGTTAATAAGGCCAATACAGGAATAAAAATCATATTTTTGGCTTGCTTAGATCTAATCAACGGTTGAGCCAAAAACACCGCTGATAATGGTAAAAATGCGATATCAATACAAGCAATAATTAGCGCTGGTATTGGAGGATTGATTATTAGTAAGAGACGGGCGAGTGTCCATAGTAGAACTAGCAACATCAGTCGATTATTGTTTAAGCCCCTTGTTCCTGTCCAATTTTGTACGGCGGTTAGCAAGAAACCAACAACGATTGCAGTAACAAAACCGAATAACATTTCATGAGTATGCCACCAAACCCCATTACCATAGGCTTGAATAGGATTTAAACCATATAATATAGTTAACCAAAAGACTAGCGCAAGTACACTAAATATCGCCCCAAACAGAAAAAAGGGGCGAAACGCCAATTGGAATATTTCGATATTGCTAATTCTTTTCAATTTTATTCAACTCGATGATTAAGCTTTTGATTGCTAATTTGCGGCCTTCTACAGGTGTTTCAGTAATCAGGCTCGGCATATAATCAGTGTTATGTACTTCTCTATAAACCCTTGAAAAAAGTCGGTTAATAACAACCACTCTATAATCAAGCTATTTCTCGTATTTAACATGTTTCTCTCCGCAGGCCTCTTTAAATAGATTCTTATTGTTCGAGGCCACAATAAGAGTATTAGTTTGCCTAGCAGCAATACTCCTAGCTCAAGAACTGACAGGCCGGTCACTTTCGTAATTCGGCGACTTCTGCAGGAGTAATTAGTTTTGCGTTATTGCCCCATTGTGTTCGCTCATGATTTATCACGGCTGTGATTTCTTCATCACTTAACGAAATTCCAAATGCTGGCATAGGTGAAGCGTAAGCTACGCCATCAATGGTTTTCCCTACGACACCGTATAACACGGCATTAATATGAACTGTCGGGTCGTTGGCAAGAACCGCTGAGTTGCCTTTTAGAGGAGGAAATACCGACGGCAATCCGGTTCCAGTTGCTTGATGACAAGATGAACAATTATTACCGTAGACCTGCAGCCCTAATTTTTGCCAGCTAGCATTTCCACCATCGACTGAATTTTCAGAAATTTCTTGTTTGCTTATTGAGGTAGCATAGGTTGGCTGAGAAGTGCTCCCAGAGGGGTTAATACGGCTATGGATTTCTAAAGAAATATAACCCGCACCCCAAGCCAAAATAGACAAAAATAGTACCCACGCCCATGTTGGAATGGGTTTTGGTGTTTCCATTCGTATTGGCTCAAACTCATCCCCGGCACTCGACCCATAAGCGTTCGCCAAGATCGATATCTCACCGTGTAATTTATCGTTGTCAGTTATCCCGTGGATATCTATAGATGGACCATTTTGGACAAAAAATGGAACCACTCGCACACTGGTAATACTTTGTTCTTCAGTCGCTTTAAACGTTAAATCATGTTTTCCATTGTTGAGCTTTGTCGTATCAAGCCGAAATGTTTTTGGCGGTTTAAGCGAAGCGATCGGCGATTTGTTATTATCCAGATATACATCAATACGCACGTTCTATCTCCCCATATTCCACCTCTTCTACCCAGCTCTCATTATATATTTGGTATTTGATATGATTGAGATCTATTTCGCCAGGCCATATCGCCTTGGTAATGGCTTGGTAAAAAGCAAAAACGACGACGCCAGTGGATAAAATTACGATGGTCCATCCAATATAAAGACTGTCATCATTTCCGTTAAAACCACATAAAGTAATCAACAGGTCGAGATAATAGTTTACTCTGTCTATCATGGTGTTACGTCCACTTGTTTTAATGACTGCAAATAGCTAACCGTATCCAGCGCAGATCGTTTTGCGACTATTACTTTTCCTTCGGGTTTGAATGTATCAGGAACCGGAACAATCACATCATTTTCTTGTGCAGCCAGTTTGATTTCAAACATCCAAGGGTAACCTGGCATAACAGAGCTGCTAACTACAGCTCTCGGATTATATAGGTGTATTAAATTCCAAATTTTTGAAGGTTGGCGCCTCCCAACGTTGGTTAAATCAGGTCCTGTGCGTTGGGTCCCTAACATCGGTGGATCTTCCAACGCGTAGTCGCCAGGCAATGAGCCTCGACCATAATTTTCATCTACCGGTAAATTGCGAACAAATTGGGTATGACAGGTACCACAACCTTCCTGCATATAGATCTGACGGCCGTTTAGGATGTTTTCAGACGCTTTTACAACTCCCTTTAGCGGCTGCGTTTTTTCAGCTTCAAACGCTGGCAAAATAGCGATAATAATGCTGAGAACTAAAAACGTCATTGCTGCAACCGCAACAAGCGTACGGTGTTGATTATGTAAACTCATTAGGATGTACCTCCAACTGCAACGCCATCATTACTGGCTGAATTAACGACTTGTTTCTCTCGGGCTGAAGCTTCCTTTGAACCAGCGATTGGCTCTTTAAGTGGCCTCATCTGCCACAAATTCTTAACGAATACTAAGTGGCTGCCTACCATCATAAATCCGCCGATTGAGCGCCATAACCACATGGGCGCGGCGGCTTCAACGGATGTAATAAAGGAGTCTCCTGCTACCCATGATAATCCTTGCAATACGCCTGCAATCGAGATCGCAACAACATATAAACTACCGCCCAAAAAGGCTAACCAAAAATGCAGTCCAATCGCAGAGTTGGAAGGCCCTCGGCCTGTAATACCGGGGACCAAACCATAAATGGCCCCCCATATGCCAAAAGCAACAAAACCATACATTGCCAGATGAGAATGTCCAACCGTAAAATTAGTAAAATGCCAATAAATATTTGCGGAACGAAAAGCTTCGATGGTGCCTTGTGAAGAAGCCAGCGCGTAACCCCAAATTCCCACCAACAAAAAGATCAGGGGATAACTTCTTTTCACTCTTGACCAAGAGCCCCTTGCGGTTAAGAAGAAATTTCCAAAACCTGACCACACGGGTACCATCATGCCCACGCTGAATAAGATTGCGGTCGTTTGTAACCACCATGCGACGGGACTAAAAATAAAATGATGTGCACCGATTAATACATAAAAAAGTAAACCAGTCCAAAAACCGAGTGCACCCAATGCGTAGGAATAAATTGGTTTACTCAACATGCGAGGTAAAGCGTAGTAAGTTATTCCTAGTACTAAAGGTGTAAACCACATTCCAACAGCATTGTGCATGTAATAACCTTGTATAACAATATTACCCATACCTTGTTGATAAACCGGTATATATGCGATTACTACGATAATACTTATCCAGCAAAAGGCGCCGATTATATACCAGTTAGAAACGTAAATTTCCTGCACTTTTCTTTTTGCTAACGTTTGATAAACACAAAAGAAATTGCAACCTAAACCAAGGACATAAATAAACATAATCGGCCAGATTAACTCTCGATACTCTTGTGGGCCTCGATTATATCCAAGTGACAGACTTATGATGCATAGAATCATAGTTAAGTTCCATAACCACATGCCAAGGCGGGCGATATTGGGTTTGTACAAAGGTCGTTTGCTGGTTCGAGAAACGACATAAAGGGCGAGGCCTACAAGTGCCATCGAAGACCAACCGAACATGACCAGATTAGTGTGAATAGGTCTGATCCTGCCGAATGAAAAAATGGCGTATTCCAGAGTTTCAGGCCAATAGAGTTTAACCGCTGCCATCAGTCCGTATGCCGTACCGACAATTAGCCAAAAACTTGCGGACAGCAGGTAATCGAAAAGTACTGTTTTAGATTCGGTAGAATGCTCCGTTAAAATTTTTGATGTATTCATATCAGCTCTCATCTGTTTTTTGGTTTTAGCTAACGTAGGCGATGATAATTAATATATTCAAGGTAGCAAAAAACGCTATTCCCACTGAAAATCCTAACACCTTGACTACGGTGGCCTGGTCTTGTCGTTGTTGAGTATCCATTATATTCCTCCTTATTTTGGTGGTATTTTATAAATGTTTTAAAATATGCTGAGTCATTTGATCTGCGTCTTGAGAAAAAGGGATAAAATCAACAACGCGATTAAAGGGATCAAGTAAATAAACAACAGATGAATGAGTAATCTGGTAGCCTTTTTCTGGATTAGCAGGAGCTTGGCTTAACAGAGTCTTAAATGAATCCGCGGCATTTTTGAGCGCAACCCTGGCTCCTGTTAATCCAACAAATTTTTCATGAAAAAAATCTAAATATTCTGCCATTTTCTCAGTCGTATCACGTTCAGGGTCGACGCTAATTAACATTGGAATAATTCGATTTGCATGGCCCATCGATTCCAACTGATACATAACATTCGTCAATTTATTCATTTGCATCGGGCATATCGCGCGACAGCTGGTAAAACCAAAAAAAACTAATTGATATCGCCCCGCAAAATCTTTTTGTGTCACTCTCTGCGCTGTGTGAGTAACGAGCGCGTATTTTACTCGACTATCACTATCTTCATGGTGCAAGATAGCAAAGGTAAAAGAGATGCTTACAACAGCCAAAATCAATGAAAATAGAATAATAGATTTTACGATTGCGTTGTTCATGTTGAACGACTCCCGACGATAATTAAACAATCAATAGGTTAATTTTTAAGGTTACTGAAGTATGCAGCGATGTTTGCAGCATCATCGTTACTGAATCCTTTTACTATCTGAGACATCATCGGATCTTCCCTTTTGCCATCCCTAAATGCAATAATTTGCTTCTCCAGATACTTAGCTTTTTGTCCCGCCAAATTTGGCCATTCAGGGTTATTACTTAACCCATTTACACCATGGCAGCCAGCGCAACTTAGAGCTTTTTGTTTTCCTGCAATACTATCTGCAGCGCCGGCCGATAATATTCCACAAACGCTCATAATGGTTAATAAAAATAATTTCATCATATACTCCATTTAGTTAGATTAAATATTAATTAAATATAGTTTTGCTATTTTCTTGATGTTCATTTAAGTTACCTATTATGGTCCTGTTTTATTCAGCATTTCTTTGGTCAAAATTAACCGGCTCAACCGGTTTTTGATCAACTCTATGAATGGGTTTTAGTGCGCAACTTGAAGCCTTCCAATAACCAAAAGCCATAAAGAAACTACCGCCAATAATATTGCCTAAAGTGACCCACAAAAGATTGTGAAACATTCCAGTCAACGTTATGGCTTCTGTCGGATCACCTATTAAAGCGATAGAAAGTAGGGTCATATTGGCAACACTGTGTTCATATCCACTTGCAATAAATGCAAATAAACACCAAAAAATAACAATCGCTTTAGTCGAGTCGCTATTGGTCCTTGCTGACATCCAAAGCGCAAGACATACAAGCCAATTGCATAAAGCGCCGCGAGCGACTAGCGATGTCGCGCTGGAATTCATTTTATAAGCGGCCACCTTATTTAATAACTCTAGCCCGTCAGAAAGCAGCGCCCCGCCGCCGCCAGCAATAAATATTATGGCCAAAGCAAAAGAACCAAAGAGGTTGAATGTCCAGGAAGCGCCCCAAACGGCTAATAATTCAGGAATGGTCGTTCGCTTTTTGAGGCAACTAAGAGTCATATAGAGAGTATGCCCTGTGAATAGTTCTGCGCCAGCGAAAACCACGAGCGTTAATGCTATACCAAATGAAACACCCATTACCAGTTTTTGCCAAGCAGGATCTATGTTGGCTGCGACTGAAAAAATCAAAAAAATGCCAAGGCCAATATAGGCTCCAGCCATAGCAGCTCCAATAAAAAAGGAGGTCGGATTAACCTTTAACATATGCCACTTTTTATAGCCTAATTCCGCAAACTGCTCTATGGTTTCTGCATACATTTTTATAGCTCCTCAATTTACGAGATTGTTTAAAGTATACATACAAGCATTAAACATGTAAATATAATATATGTTATATTATACAAAAAATACACTGTCGTTTTAAATTAGTGTTTCTGTCAATAATGACAGGCTTAAAATAACGTTGCCTTGAATGGCCATGCGACCTTCAAAACCGATGATGCAATGTGGGATAAGGCTATTTTATGAGTGTTTTCGGTATATACTGAGTGTTATTTAACAAAAGAATTCGGTTTCGTTTTGATTTAACTCTATTGATTCGAATAAGTGATATTTCAACAATCAAATATTGACAAAGCTGGAGTTTAAATGTAAATATGTATTTTAAATACATTATATAAACTAATAGCGAACCAAAAGGAGACAAAGATGATTCAGAACACGGTTTTTATTTTAACCTTGGTGCTAATGGGGCTGGTGCTTGCTGCCTTTCTATTCGTAGCGCTTAATGCAACCTCGAACGGCGGCCAATATCAACCCATTCAGGAGAAAGCATACAGATTTCGCAGTAAAATGTTTTGGCTGTTATTAATAACAAGTCTATTGGCAATTGTGATCACTACCCAAGATCTTCCTTACAGTTCAACACGCGGTGATCTAACCGGTGTTGATAGACAAATTGATGTGACTGGAGGTCAATGGTATTGGCAGTTAAGTGATTCTAACGCTACCGTAGGGGAAACTGTCGTTTTCAATGTTAGTGCAATCGATGTTACCCATGGTTTGGGGGTCTATGATGAAAATATGAGATTAATAGGTCAAACGCAAGCTATGCCTGGTTACTCCAACGCACTAAAACTGACTTTTAAAAAAAAGGGTCAATACAAATTACTTTGTCTTGAGTATTGTGGATTAGCGCATCACGCAATGGTCAGTAATTTTGAAGTCAAAGAAGCTAATCAAAATCAATAAATGAGGTTATGAATATGAATCAATCAATCACACACCCGCTATTGCAGGGCTCTTCGAGAGTAGCAATCCTTTGTTATCTTGGGATTTCAGCGGTTGTATTTGTACTCATGATGGCATTAGGGTTAATAATGCGCATGGGTCAAGCCACATGGCTTGGAGTATCGCCCAGTCTATTTTACCAAATCATGACCGCTCACGGAGCAGGTATGATAGGCATTTCAGGACTCGCAGGTAGCGCCGTTATGTGGTATTTCCTACGACGTTACGTTGACCTATCTGTCACCGTATTATGGACGAACTTGGCTTTTTTTCTGGTCGGTGTCAACTTAATCCTTGGCGGCATATTCTTAGGGGGATATGCCGGTGGATGGACCTTTTTGTTTCCATTACCGTCCCATGGACTAGGTGCATGGGGCGCGGCGGGGGCAGCCTGTTTTCTAGGAGGGCTATTACTAATAGGTGTTGGCTTTTTAGTGCTTTATTTGGATGTTGCTCGAGCAATACTTGCTCGCTATGGATCATTATCTAGAGCACTCGGTTGGCCACAGCTATTTGGAAATAGCAAAGAAGCACCACCCGCTGCACCGGTTGTTGCTTCAACCATGGTTTTAATTGTTAATATTACTGGGATTGTTGCGGGCGCTGTTGTATTGGTACTTATACTAGTCAATTTATTCATGCCTGAGTTTGAAGTTGACGCACTTCTTACAAAAAATCTGACTTATTTTTTTGGCCATGTTTTTATTAATGCCACGATCTATCAAGCCGTTATTGCCGTATACGAAATCTTACCTGAATACACTAAACGACCTTGGAAAGTAAATAGAGTTTTTCTTGCTGCATGGACCGCTGCCACAATCATGGTAATGGCGGTTTATCCTCATCACCTATTAATGGATTTCGTTATGCCAACCTGGGTGCTTGTTGTCGGTCAAATCATTTCTTACACGAGTGGGTTTCCGATCTTATTAGTGACGGCATTTGGCGCGTTAACGATTGTTCATCGTTCTGGAATTAAATGGGATATGCCTTCAAGCTTACTATTTTTATCGATGTTTGGGTGGGCTGTCGGAGTGGTTCCTGCGGTAATAGATGGCACCGTCTCTGTCAATAACGTGATGCACAACACTATGTGGGTGCCAGGGCATTTTCACATGTATTTAGTTGTTGGTCTCGTCGCGATGTTATTTGGCTTTAAATATTATCTCAGCAATCAACAAGGAAAATCGTCACCCATCGATCGATTTGCTTTCTGGTTATATGCCATTGGTGGTGTTGGTGTATCAATGACATTCTTAATAAGTGGTTTCCATTCTGTACCCCGGCGATGGGCTGTTCATTTACCTGAGTGGGTAGAATATAGCCAACCTGCTGCGATCGCAGGAGCAGCTGTTACTGTGGCTACCATGTGGTTTGCATTGAAATTTTTGAATAATATAACAAGATCGAGAAACATCTGAGGACTATAAGGCTGTGAAGACGAAAAACTATGTTTCTTACTCCTTGTCGGTATTTGTATTTTTCTTTGGTCTATTCGGATTATACGTTGCTACAGATGGCGGTCAAGCTTGGACGGCAGAAACAGCAAGGCGTTTATATGTAAAAGAATCGCCGATACTGTTACCTAATCTAGTGTTAGTTAATAGTAATGGTGAGTTACAAACCCCTTTTTCTGAAAACGAGAAAAAGGGGGTCTCTTCACCTTTGATTTTAATGGAATTTATTTATACCTCATGCCCTACAATTTGCCTGGCCATGGGAGCCGAGTTTGCGCACCTACAAAATAGAATATTCGACTCTAAGCAACAAACCAATATCAAGCTGTTAAGTATTAGTTTTGACCCTGTCGATGAGTTACCAGACCTGGAGAATTATCTTAAACGCTTTGGTGGACAAATTGATATTTGGTCAGCCGCAAAATTTAGATCGGATGCTAAGCTCATTCAAACCATGAAACAATTGGGCGCTATCGCAATTCCAGATCCTCTTTTTGGTTATGTTCATAATTCTGCTGTGTATGTAGTCAATAATGGCAAGGTGGTCGCTATGTTAAATCATGATGATCAAAAAGGTATCCAACTTGAATTAGATAAATATTTGAATTCATTAAATCAGAACAAACGAAAATGACTAGTCGAACCCGGTTCCGCGAAGACTTTTTTTATAGACAGTTAACTAATGGAATACTAATATTAATTGTGTCCTTTGTCGTGTTTTTTTCTATGAGAAAATGGGTGGAATCAAGTTTGGTTTTACACATATTACTCGAATTTCCACTATTGGTTGTGTATGGTGTAATATCAGGCAAACTAATTGAAAAAAATGTCACGCCTTTATTCAGCTGGGTCAACCAAGGAGGCATCTTTGGTTTGCTAACGGTGACGTTTATATTGGCCTTCTGGATGATTCCAAGGTGGTTAGATGCATCAATTAATGACTCAAATATAGCCTATTGTAAATACCTCTCGTTATTTCTTGCGGGGCTGATACTTTCTCTCAGTTGGGGGCAAACGCATTCGATAACCAGGGCACTAGTAAAAATTGAATTTATTACAATGTTATTTCGAATCGGATGGATATATCTGATTTCGCCGACCCGATTATGCAATAACTATTTGTTGAATGAACAAGTTTGGTTGGGTCAGCTATTTTTAGTGATCGGAGTAGCTTTAATTATCTATTGGTTGATTCCTATTTTCTTTGCGGACGTAAAGCAGACTCCGATCGATATGCTCAATCGAAAACCTAATTAACTCGAAGACCAGTTGTGATCCTGTTCAAACTCAATTATTCTTAGTTTATTAGTACGAATATGGCGAATAACTAGGTTATGCAATTAACTAAATATACTGATTTATCCTTAAGAGTCATGATGCATTTGGCAATTATTGAGAATGAACAGAGTACAATAAAGGAAATATCCGCTTTCTATAACATTTCGAAAAACCATCTTATGAAAGTCGTACACAAACTATCAACGTTGGGCTATATTCGCTCAACTCAAGGACGCGGAGGAGGGATTTCTTTAGCGGTGGGCGCTAAGGATATAGTGGTGGGAGATATTGTTAGAGCAATGGAGCCCACTCTTGAACCAATTGACTGTGTAAAAAACGCCTGCACTATACGTTCGGCTTGCCTTTTAAAAGGAATTCTCGATGAGGCGTCACGGTCTTTCTTAAAGAGTCTAGATGGTTACACCATATCCGATTTAGTAAGAAATAAACCGCAATTAATCAATATTATTATGAAGTTAAAATAGCGTTTTAAATTAAAATCGATTTAGTCGCTTCAATAACCGCTCACTGAGGATTGGAAGTAACAATAGACATGTATGGACGCATCCTTGTTGTCAAGCCAAACTTATCCCTGAACGATCTTTTCGGTCATCTATTCATCATATTACCATTCCCTATTAACAAAAATTGATAAGTAGATGTATCAAAACCTAAAAGTTTTGTTGACATATATATGGGCTCACGTTAAGAGCACCAAATAGCTTTTACTGGGTATTCCGGTTGACTATGAACACCTGACCAACCCCACATTGGCTCAGCCTCTTTTTACTCTAGCTTGTTCTTTATCATGTTTAAATAAACTATATCTGTATTTTCTAAATATTCGTTTTTATCTCTAATAGAGTAAAAGGGGCACTTTTATGAATGCCTTCCTTGGCGTTCACCCAATGGGTCATCGTCGTTCCACCGACACTCAAATTTGGTCCCTGACTAACTGTTAGAAGAGCCGCTTTCAATCACAAGCCTTGCTCGATGAAGAGGCTGCCCTCTCAGATTTCATCGACCTTGGCGCATTCAATAATGTTTCGGTGAATAATATTTTGTCGTTAGCCTAGCAAAAAATAATTATTTTACTGATGCCAAAACTGTTCATTATAATAGGTCAATCCATAGGGGTACGTACCTAACAATACATGAACTGCACCGTCGTTATTGTTCCCTCCGACTGACAAATCTTCTTTAGGTACACCGATCATTAAATCATCGTAACCATCACCATTAAAGTCACCAGATGCAACGGAAAAACCGAAGTGGTCATCGGCTTCAATACCGCCGGAAATATTGGTTACGTCCTGATGCCAGATATTATAACGGGATTGATTTAAACCACTGGAAGAGCCATATATTTCTACTGCCATACCCGCGTTACTGTCTCCGTTCAGATCTTCTTTGGGTGAGCCAATCGCTAAGTCATCAAATCCGTCATTGTCAAAATCACCAACTGCCAGCGAGTAACCGTAGTTATCATCTGCTTCGGCAGACATGTTTGACATACCGCTGGAGTCTTGATGCCATATTTCATCTCCAGAAGAACTTAAGCCACCCGAAGCGCCAAATATAATATTGACGGCACCTGCGTCGTCATCACCATTCACATCTTCCATGGGAGCGCCAATGGCTAAGTCATCATAACCGTCACCGTCAAAATCACCGACTGCAAGGGCCCAACCAAAATGGTCGTCTTTTTCGGCAGTACCCTCAATATTACTGCTATTTTGATGCCATCCCTGATCGCCTGAACTACTTAACCCGGAAGAAGCGCCATAGATGACATTAACGTAACCGTCATTATTGTTCCCACCAGAGCCCACGTCTTCTTTGGGAACACCCACAGCCAAATCATCAAAGCCATCGCGGTCAAAATCACCGACTGCCAGAGCCCAACCAAAATGATCGTCTTTCTCAGCACCGCCGGCAATACCACTGCTGTCCTGGTTCCAGCCTTGGTTACCGGAACTGGTTAAGCCTGAAACCGTACCGTAAATAACATTGACATAGCCATCGTTGTTATTTCCGCCGCTCGACACATCTTCTTTGGGTACACCTATGGCTAGGTCGTCATATCCATCACCGTCAAAATCACCCGCCGCCAACGAAAAACCAAAATGATCATCTGTCTCCGCACCACCAGCAATGCCACTACTATCCTGACTCCACCCTTGATTATTAGATGAGGACAGGCCGTTATTGCTGCCGTAGATCACATTGACATAACCGCTATTACTATCGCCATCAAGATCTTCTTTTGGTACCCCAATGGCAAGGTCATCGAATCCATCGGCATTAAAATCACCGGCCGCAAGAGAATAGCCAAAATTGTCGCCGCTGGACGTACCACCTTCAATACCTGTACTGTCCTGATGCCACATTTCACTGGAACAAATATCCAGTCCTTTGTCACTACCATAAAGTACATTTACGGCGCCAGCATCGTCATCTCCATTAACATCTTCATAAGGCGCGCCGATGGCGACATCATCATATCCATCGTGATTAAAATCACCGGTTACGACTGCATAACCGGTTTGATCATCTTTTTCTGTAGCGCCAGCCATATGCCCGCCGGTATTTTCATTTAAACGCAAGGCGGTGGACACTATGTCACCTGTATTATAAAAATCGGTCATGATAATATTTGGATTAATCCCATCGCAATGCCAATCGATCGTCCAATCGGGCACGTCACTGACCATAGGCTCGTTGAGTGACTCTAAAGATTGAGGCGCAAACGGGTTGTACAGGCTTTCGATAATGGTGTCATCGTTAGGCGTTAATACGGTTTGTGCAACCGTAAGTTTGTTCATATTTCGGCTGCTGATTGCATTGCTGACGTGAGATTTTACAGTAACGGCATTATCACTATTCGCCCAGTCAGATTCCAATTCATCACTACGATACCAGTAATCATTATTCAGATCTGCCATCGCCGATTTTTTCATCAAAGCGATTATATTACCGCCGCTGTTCCATAAATCCCCGATACTGGAATCGGCCGAATAGCTGCTGTTGTCAATTAAAAGGGAACCGATTTTTGATTGGAGCATAACATCCAGTTCATCATAATGGCCTGAGTCCACCAAACTATTAAAGTCAAGAATAATGATTTCTTTTGAGTGGGACTGAGCAAACGATTTTACGTCATCTAGAATATTGGATAATTTATCGCTATACATCGAATGAACAATCCAGATATCGTTATCATGCCAGTCAAGGCGTAGATCAATATAGCGAACTCCATTGTCTAGCTGCTGGCCAATATCATGCGCTTGTGATTTCGCAAACGCGGCAACAACGCCTGGTGCAAATAAAAAAAACCAAGGGGTGTCAGGCTCAAAATCACTAGACGAAGTGATATCGTAAGTGCCACTATCATGGGTACCTGGAATAATAATCTCATTCAGAGGTGTTGAAGATTTGGAGCTATAGATTGATTCCATCCAGCTACTGGTTGCCGGTGTATCTGCCAGCGCGGTGGTTGACACTAAAAATGCCATGGCAATGGAAGACAATGCCGATTTGTACTTCATATTTATCATAAATTGTTCCTCGTAAACATAATTTGAGATAAGAAATAATAAAGAGCTAACAGCCAGTATCGCAATCAAGCCCGTTGAAAAAATAAAAACATTCGCACCAACAACCTTATAGAAACAATATTTTATGTCGATACCCTTTTGAAGTTATTTTGAAACTATTGGGGTCACCGATTAGAAATCTCCGGTTAGGAAAATATGCGCAACCCCTCATGTTTTATTTCATAAAGCCCAGTAAATCCTTTCGCTTGTAGTTTATTCGTTCGTCACTTAAAATTTTATATGCACCTAAAAACAAGCTCTTGTCAGCTTATGCGCGACAGCTTTTATAGCAACAGTTTGATTCATTTTCGCTTACTTCTTTTGATGATAAATTTTAATTATTTTGTTATATCTAAAAAATAATAAGGACAGACATCGGATCGAGGTTTGCCGACCCTATAACCATCAGCTGTTATTATGGACTTTGGTAGCTCAATAATAATATTGCTAAATGAAGAATAGTGTCGATACTTTTGTTTCCGGCTTACAGTCGAGTTTGTTCGGTTAGAGTAATTTGATCTCAATGTTTTATAGCAATAAGGACTCTGGGATTCATGAGTGTATTTCCTAAAGTAGCGGATTAGAGTTTGCTCTACGGGAAGTTCATACTCGTCTGCAATTACGGACTGTGCTTTTCGGTTTGGGAAATACGCATTAAGTGCATTTTGTAGTTTTTCTTTGGATATTCTGCATTCGTTCATTCTAAGACTGTTTAATTATTCAAACAAAAATGTAATGCCATATTTGCATTAAATATTGATTGTTCGCAAGTAATAATGTTATTAATCTACATTTTCTTGCACGAATATTTCCAATCGAGATTTAGTTGTTGTTCGATATCTTTAACTGAGATTACATGACGTAACTTTGGTAAATAGGTCTTGTCTGCGTGGTGTTTATAGCCTGACCGTCAACAATCCTTTTTTGGCATGTGCATTCACAATCATTAAAAAGACCATGACTCAATTTCCGGCCTGAAAAACTCTAACCATACGCTGTCGAAATTAAATAAATTAAAATAATTTGCGACCTTTTTTGTTTCTCCGATGTCTACTTAATAAGACGCCTAAAAATCAACAAGAATCAGTCATAACAGTGGAAAATAATATTGCAAAAATCAAACCCAACCCACTCCATACGCCCAAA
The DNA here is from genome assembly GCA_964578045.1 of uncultured Kangiella sp. GTDB lineage: Bacteria > Pseudomonadota > Gammaproteobacteria > Enterobacterales > Kangiellaceae. Next base: position 26,234 of record CAZOBX010000058.1, read on the forward strand.
AACGACACCCATACGTGCACCCT
>CAZOBX010000059.1:0-1231 GCA_964578045.1 uncultured Kangiella sp.
GTGCTCAGCTAGAAAACTTGCACCGCGTTATCACTCTTGGAAAGGACTCGTCATTTCCCGCGAGTGATGCCTTGTTCAACTTTCCTAGCTGAGCACTGAAGCCTGCATCTTGAGGTGGAACGGGTATATACCCTATTAGAGACGAACATTGCTGTATTTTGGTTTACATGGTAGTTTTTGAGAATGTAACTAAATATGTAAAAATTTTCTGGTTTCTAAACTGAATTGGTAAAAACCAGCCTTTTGCGAAATATCTCCTATTCATATCCATTGGTAGTAGCAGCTTCTGTACTCAACACCTCGCTCTGCTCGCGGGGCAAGTTTTACCGCGAAAAAGGACCAAAATAAGTGGATTTTTCTATATTAGGGTTTGTTACAGGCTTAGACTTCGATTTCGCTGGAGGATCATCTATGGTTTCAGCGAAAAGCAGCTCCAAGCAAAATCACAATATCTGAAATATTTGATTGGCCCAGTTCACGCCTTCTTCATGTGATTGATAATAAATTCGTTGAGTCTCAATATCCAGATTTGAAATTTTATCCATTTGTTGGTGTTCTAACCCCAAAGTGAGTTGTAAGACTTCACCTATTTCTCCTTTATATTCCAATAGCGCAATATTGATTTCATCAGTTAGATCTAATTTATTTAATAACCAACGTTTATCAGCAAGCATGACCGCGTCGATCCCGGAAAACAGTCCTACGGTGAAAAAACTGTCAGGCTTTTTGAAGTTTAGTTTGGTCGCAATCAATTCACAGGTTCGCGCGCGAATTAAAAGTAACAAAAATAATTCTTTGGTTTGGCTAGAATTGCCAGCAAGTACCATCGCCATCGCCCACTTTTTGATTTGATCAATGCCCAAATATACAACGGCTTCATGTAAGCTATTGACTTTTTTAGGTAGCCGACAAATAGGGCTATTGACAATTTTGAGGATCTGATAACTCAACTTGGCGTCGCGGGAAATTGAGTGACTAAGATCATCGATGTCAATATCAGGAGCTTGAAGTTTGGCTACGATTTGTAGAGCTGTTTCAGAGTTATTACTAATTTTTCTGCCGTAAACCGGCAAAGGTCTTTCTAAGAAATAACCTTGGTATAATTCAAATCCCAATTTACTACACAGATCATACATTTGTTGATCTTCGACTTTTTCGGCCAATAGTATGGGTCTCTTGGCTAATTTTGCTAACACTTCTCTCTCAAAGATAACCATTTTGGGGGATAATT
>CAZOBX010000059.1:1241-21649 GCA_964578045.1 uncultured Kangiella sp.
TAATTCATCTATGGGAAGATGAAGTAACTCGATTTTAATGTAATCGACCAAAGGAAGCAGGCAATCAAATTTCTTGCTAAAAGTATAGTCATCCAAAGCAAAACGATAACCTTGAAGTTTTAGTTCTTTGATGCGTTCAACTAACAAGTCATCAACTTTAACATCCTCAAGAATTTCGACGACTAGTCTTTTGGGGTCCAGCGGGAAAAAATAATCAGAAAGTAATAAATTTCTGGTGAGATTGAGGAATATTGTGACATAGGGACCTTGTTCGTCGTTAAGAATACTGCCGCAATAATTCACTATAACGGAGGCCGTTGCTTTGTCACCATCTTCAAATACCGCCGAGTGGGGATCATCGTCTCGATAAAGTAGTTCGTAACCATACAGTTTTCTCTTACTGTCAAATATCGGCTGACGAGCGAATAACAGATCCGTCGAATCATTCTTATTCTTAAGTTTTTTAACGGCTACTGGCATAAAATTAACCTTCAGATCGGCGCCAAACTAAATCATCTTCAATCTATTCAGTTTAGTCTAAAAAATCCTAATTGCCATTTGCCGACGCAAATATTATGCTGTCGTCAGTAACTAATTGAGTATTATGGATTTCTAATGAAACAAAGCGGTCAATCGGGTCCTTTAGCGGGATTAAAAGTGCTCGATTTAAGTCGAGTTTTGGCGGGGCCTTGGGCGACCCAGGTATTAGCGGATTTTGGCGCGGATATCTGGAAGATTGAAAATCCGAACGGCGGTGACGATACCCGCAAATGGGGAGCGATAATTCCGCCGAATGTAAAGGCTGAAAATGTCGAACCTAATAGAGCTGATGGCTCACAACCTATTGAATATAAAGGTGATGCTACTGCATATTATCTATCCGCTAATCGAGGTAAGTATTCACTGACGGTTAATATCAAAAGCGCAAAAGGCCAGTCGATTATCAAGCAACTGGCAAAAAGAGCGGATATATTGGTTGAGAACTTTAAAGTCGGTAATCTAAAAAGATATGGGCTGGATTATGAGAGTCTGTCCCAGTTAAACCCTCGATTGGTTTATTGTTCTATCACAGGTTTTGGTCAAACAGGACCCTACGCGCAGCAAGCGGGTTATGATGCAATGATTCAAGCATCCGCAGGGCTCATGAGTATTACTGGAGATAGGGCCGGGGAGCCACAAAAAGTGGGGGTAGCAGTTTCTGATTTAATGACGGGTATGTACGCAGTGAGCGCAATATTGGCGGCGATTTATCATCGTAATCAAAATGGCAAAGGGCAGTTTATCGATTTGGCGTTATTTGATACCCAGGTGAGTTGGCTGGCAAATCAGAGCATGAGTTTTTTAACCAGCGGTAAGGTTCCTGAAAGACAGGGCTCAGCCCATCCCAGTATCGTTCCCTACCAGCCATTTGAATGTAATGATGGTTTTATGATGTTAGCGGTTGGCAACGACCACCAGTTTGAGCGGTGTTGTCAGCAAATTGGATTATCTCAATTAAGTGATGATCAGCGCTTTAAATCTAATAATAAAAGAATTGAAAATCGGTTATTATTTACTCAATTATTAGCTGATAAATTAAGCCAACAGTCGACAAAATACTGGCTAGCGTTATTATCCAAAGCGAATGTACCTTGCGGTCCGATTAATGATTTAAACCAGGTTTTTGAGCATCCTCAAATCAAAGCTCGAGAGACTCTATTTACGCTTCATCATCCGCAAATGGGCGACATGCCTCAAGTCGCCAATCCGGTGAAGTTTTCTGAGACGCCACTCAACTATTCAAAAGCCGCTCCGGCATTAGGTGAAGATACCATAAAGGTCTTGCAGCAGGAGTTGAGTTTTAGTGCTGCGGAAATCGATATACTTGAGAAGTTGGGGATTATTTAGCTGAGTATTAAATAGCAATACTTTTTAGCTACTAATTTTCTACTCTTAAAACATTACTAGCCATTTCCTTCAATCAAAATAATACTGAGCCTGTTCCCCATAAAGCAGGTATCAGATAATGAAAAAACCGCTAATAATAGTTATGACTCTAGTTATCTTAACACCCCTTTTGTTCGGTTGTATCAGCCAATCGATGAAGAGCGGTATGTCGAGTAATTTGGTTAGTTATTTTTACCCAGAAGGTGAAATGGTTTGCCATGAAAATGTCCAAACACCAGTTCTAAATTTACCTTTGCGAGTTGCTATTGCCTCGCAAAGTATGACGGTAAATTTGGTTACAGAAGTCGTTGCTTTTAAATCAAGCGCAACCCAAGGCGAAGCGGTGAAAGTGAATTATCGGAAAAATCATATCGCAGGTGACGGAGGCAGTGTCGGCTGGTTCGGGGCAATAGGTTTGTTTTTATTGTTGAGGTTTTGCAAGATAAGGAAATAACCGATTTGTTATTTGCAAACAATCTCGATATGATTTAGACCTACTGCACTCTTTTATTGTTGTTGGTATATCAGTCATTAATCACAATACAACAAACAATAAGCCACCTGGAGAAGTAATATGCTCTGTGGCTTTTTTGTTGCTGAAAGAGTTTAGCGGGAGTTGTTGAGGGACTAAGAAGCACCGGTATTGGGCGATCAGAAAAAATTCCCAATACCTAGTCCCAATATCGTCCAGCATTTCCGATATTCACCAGCGTCCCACTTTACGCTTTGGATACTAAAATGACAAAAAACGAATTCAAGTTTCTATCGATAGCCTTCATGTCTGCAGCTCTGTCTGCCTGTCTGGGGGACAAGGAGTCGATGCTGGAAGAAAAGGTCGTTGGCTCGCCCGCCATCGTTTATGACACTATTATTAAAAATGGCGTGATTTATGATGGTACCGGTAAACAAGGTTTTCCTGCGGATCTGGCAATTATTGATGATCGAATTGTCAAAATAGGCAATCTCAGCGAGCAAAAAGCCCGTACTGTGATCGACGCCAAAAACAAGGCTGTGGCACCCGGTTTTATCAATATGCTGTCGTGGGCACCCACTTCGCTGATGGAGGACGGGCGTGGATTAAGCGATATTATGCAAGGGGTGACTTTAGAAGTTTTTGGTGAAGGCTGGTCGATGGGGCCGATCTCAGAACAAAGCAAACAGTTTATGATCCGCTCATTTGAACTCGACCCTAAGGTGGAAATTCCCTGGCAAAGTCTGGGAGAATATATGGACTTTATGGAACGCAAGGGCGTCTCACCCAATATAGCTTCTTTTGTCGGAGCCACCACTCTTCGTATGCATCAACTCGGCCAACAAAACCGGGCACCGACCGATGAAGAAATGCAAACCATGCGCCAACTGACTCATCAGGCGATGCAAGAAGGGGCGATGGGGTTAGGTTCATCACTGATTTACGCGCCAGCTTTTTTCGCCACCACCGAAGAGTTAACGGAGTTAGCCAAAGTGGTCGGTGAATACAATGGTATGTATATATCTCACATGCGAAGTGAAGGAAATGCCATTGAAAAGGCGGTTGATGAACTGATCCAAATAGCAAAAGATGCCAATGTTGCCGCTGAAATTTATCATCTTAAATTTGCCGGGCAGGATAACTGGCATAAGTTTGATATTATTATTAACAAAATTAATCAGGCCAGACAGCAAGGATTAGCGATCACCGCAGACATGTATACCTACAAAGCCGGTGGTACCGGACTAGCGGCTACCATGCCTCCCTGGGCGAGCGAAGGCGGCAATGATGCCTTGGTTGAGCGACTAAAAGAACCGAAAACTCGAGCAAAAATTCTTTCACAAATGCAGCAGAAATCCAATGACTGGGAAAACCTCTATTTAGCATCCGGTGCGGCGGGAATCAGGCTTGTCGGACTGTCCAATTCAGAGCTAACCAAATACATCGGCATGACCGTAGCACAAATCGCCGCTGACCGGCATCAAAAGGCCGTTGAAACCATTGCTGATATGATTGTCATTGAAGGCGCCAGGATCGATTCGATCTTTTTATTAATGAGTGATGAAAACATCAAAAGAAAGGCGGTGTTGCCTTGGCTTAGTTTTGCCTCCGATGCTGGTGCATATGCCGCGCAAGGGAAAATTTTGCAAAAACCGGTTCATCCGAGAGCCTATGGCACCTTTGCCAGAGTACTCGGTCAATATGTTCGCCAGGACAAACTGATGGATTTAGCTGAAGCGATTAGAAAGTTGTCGGGATTACCCGCCAAAAACTTAAAATTAAAACAACGTGGATTATTGCTAGAAGGCTATTTTGCCGATGTAGTCGTTTTTGATCCAGATACCATCATCGATAAAGCCACTTTTGATCAGCCACATCAATTGGCTGTGGGTATGCAGCAGGTTTTTGTTAATGGAACCCAGGTTTTAAAAAACGGACAACATACAGGAAAACTGCCTGGCCGGTTTGTGCACGGTCCTGGTTATAAATAAAATTTTTCTCCGTGGTGAATATGCCTTTAGTTCTTGCGAATTCTTTTTAAGGATAAATGATGACATCTCTAATATCTGCTGACTGGACTTTTGCTCTCTGGGGCATCATGTTCGCCGTGGCCACTTTTTCAATCTGGATGGAAGGTACCAAAATAGGCGCCACTGTATCCGGTGTGATGATTGCTATCGTGGTTTCTATATTCTTATCGAATACTTATGTGATCCCCAAAACCGCCCCGGCGTATGATCTGGTATGGAGCTATCTACTGCCTTTAGCTATTCCTTTGTTATTATTAAAAGCTGATTTGCGCCGGATTATTCCAGAAACTGGCGGGATGTTAATTGCTTTTTTATTCGGCGTATTAGGCACATTGATTGGCGTGCTTGTTGGTGTTTGGTTACTCCCCTTGGGGGAGGCCTCCAGTCAGCTGGCAGGTATTTTTAGCGCTACCTATATTGGCGGAAGCATGAATATGGCGGCAGTACAGGGGGTCGTTAAAATTGATCCAACCCTTTATTCAGCGAGTGTCGCTGCCGACAACGTGATTGGCGTGCTTTATCTCGGCGTATTGGCAGCTATGCCTGGCTACAAATTACTTCGCCGTTTTATTCCGTCCAAGATAATCGACCAAGCGGAACAGCTTGAGGAAGAACATCACCAGCAAGGAGCGCAAGATGAAAGGCCTCGATTTGATTTATTGCATATTTGCCTGGCACTTAGTTTGTCGTTAATTATTTGTGCTGCAGGTCATTTTATCGCCGATGGCCTGGGTATAAGCAACTACGCAATATTGTTTATTACCGCATTAGCGGTATTGCTGGCTAATCTGTTTCCCCGCCAGCTTGAAAAGCTGCAAGGCGACTATGATATTGGTATGTTGTTTATGTACATATTTTTTGTCGTGATAGGAGCCAGCGCAGATATTGGGTTAATGATCGATAGCGCAATGGTTTTGGCTGTATTTACCGCGATCATCATTGTGTTTCATATGGTGACCATTCTGTTAGGTGGCAAATTATTTAAACTGGACTTGGCGGAAATTATCATTGCATCCAATGCCTGCGCGATGGGACCGGCTACCGCAGCGGCCATGGCCGCAGGCAGACGCTGGAAAGTACTGATTACCCCGTCAGTAATGCTCGGAGTATTTGGTTATGTGATTGCTAATTTTATTGGGGTCAGTCTAGTTTCATTATTAGGCTAACTGGAGATTATTGAACTATACTTTTGATTGAAAACTGGAAAAGAGCGACTAGAGCTTTCACTGATTTGTGATTTTAGGGAGTCAACTATGAACAGACAAGAGATGTCCAGTATTTTACAGGAGCTAGAAAAGGAACTTTCTGATGAGGTTAATCTGGATGATTATCACCGTCAAAAAGCCCAAGCCCTAGCGGAGTATATTCAAGCGATGTTAGTAAAAGGTGACGATCAGCTAACCGGTGATGAGTTTTTTATGAAAAAAATTCGAGAATCGATTGATGATTTTGAAGTCAATCATCCTAAAATCACCAATATTGTTGGCCGTGTATCTGATCTTTTGTCCTGAGGTGGCGTATAGTTTAGTATCCCCTAATTGGCCAATTCGCTTTACAATAGCGGCGACATAAACACTTGTTATTTCCATGAGTCAAAATCACTCCTCACGAGGGGCATCCTCGGACATTCTCAGGATCGGAGAATTTACTTTCGACCGCGCTACCGGAATTTTGTCCAACAATTCGCTAAATAGTCGTTTAGCCAAACAACCGCAAGCACTTCTAGAACTGCTAAACGAAAATGCCGGTGAGTTAGTGAGTCGGGCTCAAATTTGTGAGCACCTGTGGCCTAACGGGCAAATGGTTGATTTTGATCAAAGTTTGAATGCCTGTGTTCGCAAGTTGCGCAAATGCTTTGAAGGTGATAAATCGGTGGCCATCGAAACGATCCCCGGAAGAGGTTATCGGTTGATTGTTAAAGCAGAGCAATCAGCGCCTGGTTATCGATTTGGCTTCTGGCTAAAAACGGCTGCAATCGCGGTAATCGCGTCGGTAGTCATTTTAAATGCTGATTTATCAGCATTTGATCCGCCACCGGTATCAATCGCGGTTTCAAAATTTACCGAACTGTCTTCCCGGCCACCTGGATCACTGGGCATTAGCTTGCGAGAAGAGGTGCTTTCCGCTTTATCTCGATTTTCGACCAAGAGAATTCATGTTCTAGTAGACGAGGCTTCTTTGTACGCCGAAGGCCGGGCCCCAGAATATAAGCTGATTGGTAACATTCGCCAACAGGAAGCTTCTACTAGAGTTAGCATCCGACTTGTTGACAAAAATGGCAGACAGGTTTGGAATCAAGATTTTAATATGACACATGATAGTGGCTTAGTCGATCAGCAGAATATATCCAGTCAAATTGTTCAACAGGTTGCTAATCAGCTGGATCTGGAACTTCCTGACCAAGTCAAAAATGTCTTTGAACTGTCGCATACCATCAAGACTATTTTTGATCATGGCCTTTATCTAGCTAGTCAACCTGATCGGGTATCGCAACAAAAAGCGATGGGTAAGTTCGAACAGGTGATTGCGCAAGAACCAACGTTTCCAAGAGCGTACTTTGTTCTGGCCGAAGTGCTTCAAAATCGAGCCGGTAGCTCCAAAGTAAATCAAGCAGATAACTTTTCGAGAGCAATGGCTCTGGTCAAACAGGGGTTGGACCTGGATCCTCGGGATGCAAAAGGATATAGAATATTGGCCTATATCTCTTTTTATCGTGATAGAGATATTGCGGAAAGTAAGCGATATCTGGACAGAGCGTTCAGTTATGCGCCTAATAGTGCAAAACTACACAGTTTATATGCAGCCTGGTATTCGGTCAGCGGAGCTTTTGCTGAAAGCATCGCGAGCGCCAAATTAGCGCAATCACTCGATCCACTTTCAATGAGTGTTAATGCGGATTTATGCTGGTATTTTAATTTTGCCAGACAGTTTGCCACTGCAAAAAAAACCTGTGAGTCGTCTCTTGAATTGGCACCAAATTCGAGCTGGACGTTATTCGGATTAATTGAATCCCTGAGACAGCAAGACCAGTTGCCTGCCGCTATCAAACGCTCAAGAGTTTTCCCTCTTTTTGCCGAAGATTCAGGTAAAGCGATCGTCAACCCAAGCCAGGAACTCGAGCAATACTTTACCACCTTGTTGCAGGCATTTTCCCAGGCTTACAGCAAAAATCGTGCGAGTGCCTATATGATTGCTGCCCTGCACGCACAATTAGGTGATTTAAAGCAAACCATGATTTGGCTAGAAAAATCGCTGCAAGATAAGGATGGTTTCCTAATTTTTGTAGCGGTTGATTCAAGGTTCTCAAGCATTGAAAATCGTTCAGAATTCACTAAATTCCTTTTGCGCTTGAAATTGTCAGCAAAAGATTAGTTCATCGCTATTCACTACCTAAATAACCTCAACTCGGGATAAGAACAGCCATCCAGCACAACTATTTTAGCGGCTCTCCGCGTTGATTTTGCTACCAATAGCCAGCTATTACTACGCAAACTCGCCTTGATATCCACTAAAATAATTGCACTGGACTAAAATTAAACTCTAAGCTAAATCAAAAGGAGCCATGATTTTTTTGTAACTCTATAAAAATATATAAGTTTTCTGGCTTTTCTTATCCCGAGTTGAGGTTAAATATTATCCCGATCATATTCTGATCAGGCGATGATCATTGTATTTTGGTCCGTTAGGTTTAGTCTTAAATGAGATTTAAATCAACGGAGTATAAAAATGAAAATTAGCAAATTGATATTTATTTTTAACGCTATTGGATTCACTCTCAGCGGAGCTGCCTCCTGGGCGGAAGATATTAACAGCCAGGTGGTTCAAATTGGTGATTCACGGGTTAAGGGAGACTCTATCAAGCCTTTTCATGGTTTCTGGAGTCAAAAGACTTTGCCCGATGGCAAACAAACGGGCGGCTATGAAGAAATCTTCACTAAAGTAGAATCTCCAAGGGCATGGCAACATAAGCAGATTGTGACAAATAGCAACGGTGCAGTCATAACTAACGTGATGTTGCTCGATAGAGATTCCTTGTCGCCCATTTCTCTTAAGCAAGAAATACAGCATCCCAAAATGCCCAAACCCAGAGTAGCGGAATATACTTTTAGTGAGTTGTCTTATTTGGAAAAGAAAGACAAAAAAAATGGTGAAAAACAAACCAAGACTATCCATTTGCCAACCCAAATGTTCAATACTTCTAATTTTGGACTGGTGCTGGCTGCGCTGCCTTTAGAAAAGGGTGTCACCTTTAGATTACCAATTATGTACCCGCAGTTTCAGGCCGGCTTGTTTTGGGCAACAGTAACCGTTAGTGGTGAGCGTGATTATGACGATGGTCGGGGTCATAAAGTTCCGGCGTGGCAGGTAGATATCGAGTGGATCAATATCCGTGTGGGCGATATTTACCTGGGCGGTGAAAAATCCAGTGGCGGTAGCTATTTTATAGTAAAGGAGCCTCATGATTTTCTGCCTCCGGTGTTAGCTTACGTCAATGATACATCGCTGATTGAAGTCACTGTGTCTAACTAACCTGAACTCGTGATAAGAGTAGCCAGTAATCCCGGGTTGACGTTAAGTAGAAAATATAGTCATCGCATGTTTTATCTCACTAATTGCAAAAATCCAATTTGACATGAATCCAATTCGCATTATAATCTAGGATAACACTCTCGGGGCGCCGCACATTTAAGTGGCTGAGATGATGAATAATCAAACCCGCAGAACCTGATCCGGCTAGTATCGGCGTAGGGAAGAGTATTCGATCGTTGTGATGTTCCGTCGATAAAAAACACTCCTCTTAAATCCTGCTAGCTTTATTCTAAGGCTAGGAGTATCCATGTACAATAAAACAACTGCTGATAATCAAACCAGCATCATCACCCGTGAACCATTACCTGCAAGTAACAAATCCTATATTAAAGGCGAGATTTTTGAAAATTTACAGGTGCCGATGCGTGAAATTTCCTTAACCGACGGAACCAGTATCACCGTGTATGACGCTTCGGGTCCTTACACCGATCCCAAGGTCGATATTGACGTGTGCCAGGGATTGGCGGATGTTCGCTCACATTGGATCGAAGCGCGTGACGATGTTGAATATTATCAAGGGCGTGAATTAAAACCTATCGATAATGGCCATAGCGATCAACAGAAATCACTGGAATATTTTAATTCAGAGTTGCAACGTCAGCCACGTCGGGCCAAAGCGGGACAAAACGTTACCCAAATGCATTATGCTCGCCAGGGTATGATCACCCCGGAAATGGAATACATCGCGATCCGGGAGAACCAGGCTCGAGATGCATTGAATAATGAATTCACCACCGATGAACGCAACAAACGATTGGCGGGAAATTCGATGGGGGCAAATCTGCAACCCATTACGCCAGAATTTGTGCGCAAAGAGGTGGCGGAAGGACGAGCCATTATTCCTGCCAATATTAATCACACAGAATTAGAACCGATGATCATTGGTCGCAATTTTTTGGTAAAAATAAATGCTAATATCGGTAACTCAGCATTGCGTTCAAGTATCGAAGAAGAAGTTGAAAAATTAGTCTGGTCGATCCGATGGGGTGGCGATACTGTGATGGATTTATCCACTGGTAAACATATCCATGCCACTCGCGATTACATCGTGCGAAATTCACCGGTACCAATTGGCACCGTACCTATTTACCAGGCGCTGGAAAAAGTAAATGGTGTGGCAGAAGATCTCACCTGGGAAGTCTTCCGTGATACTTTGATCGAGCAAGCCGAGCAAGGGGTTGATTATTTCACCATTCATGCCGGGGTACTGCTACGTTATGTTCCAATGACCGCCGAACGTGTGACCGGAATTGTCTCTCGTGGAGGTTCTATTATGGCAAAGTGGTGTATTGCTCATCATCAGGAAAACTTCCTCTACACCCATTTTGAAGAAATCTGTCAAATTATGAAAGCCTATGATGTGAGCTTTTCTTTGGGCGATGGTTTGCGTCCTGGTTCCTTAGCGGACGCCAACGACGAAGCCCAGTTTGCGGAGTTGAAAACCCTTGGTGAACTCACCAAAATCGCCTGGAAACATGACGTGCAAGTGATGATTGAAGGCCCTGGTCATGTACCGATGCATATGATCAAAGAGAATATGGAGTTGCAGCTGGAGCATTGCGACGAAGCACCTTTTTATACCCTGGGGCCATTAACGACCGATATTGCACCCGGTTACGATCATATTACCAGCGGTATTGGCGCCGCAATGATCGGTTGGTATGGTTGCGCAATGCTTTGTTATGTCACGCCTAAAGAGCACTTAGGTTTACCTAATCGCGATGACGTCAAAGAAGGCATCATTACTTACAAAATTGCTGCCCATGCAGCCGATCTGGCTAAAGGCCATCCCGGTGCGCGTTACCGCGATGATATGTTATCCAAAGCACGCTTTGAATTCCGCTGGCAAGATCAATTTAACTTAGGTCTGGACCCTGATCGAGCCCGTGAATTTCACGACGAAACCTTGCCAAAAGATTCGGCCAAGGTTGCCCATTTTTGTTCGATGTGCGGGCCAAAGTTTTGTTCGATGAAGATCAGCCAGGAAGTTCGAGAATATGCTGCAAAGGGGATGCAACAAAAGTCGGAAGAATTTAAAGCCCTTGGTGCTGAAATATACGTCGCTCAAAAATAAACCTGATAAAAATGAAACAGCTGAAAATAGGCATCGCTGGCGCCGGAATCATGGGGCGGTTATTGGCGTGGCAATTAGTCCAACAAGGTTATCAGATCACTTTGTTTGATCGGGACCCGATTGAACAAGGAACCGCTGCGGCTTATACCGCGGCCGGTATGTTAACCCCTTATAGCGAAATTGAATCAGCCGAATGGCTGATTTACGCATTGGGAATGCAGGCGATTAAGCTGTGGCCAGACATCATCGATAGTTTGCAATGTGGTGTTGGTTTTCAGCAAAAGGGCAGTCTGATTGTTGCTCACCCGAGAGATAACGGGGACTTATTGCGCTTTCAAACTCAGCTAAACAGCAAGCTCAAGGAACCGTTTTTGCAGCTTAATAACCTGCAGTTAGCCTCACTGGAACCAGAACTGGCATCGCAGTTTTCTCACGGTTTATTCTTACCTGAAGAATCATGGCTTTGCACTAAAACGGTGATGGCCACATTGGCGAAAAAGTTATTAGAAAAACCAATTGGTTGGCATGCAAAATCGAAGGTGGCTGCGGTAGCGCCTAATCAAATTACCTGCCAAGAGCAACAGCATCAATTCGATTGGGTAATCGACACTCGAGGGCTTGGGGCCAAAAAAGACCTGAGCGATCTGCGTGGGGTTCGAGGTGAGCTGATTTGGGTGGAAGCTCCCGAGGTGAAAATCTCACGGATGGTCAGATTGATGCATCCTCGCTATCGACTTTATTTGGTGCCCCAAAAAAACAATTTGTATATTATTGGCGCTACTCAAATTGAGAGCGAGGACTTCAGTCCGATTAGCGTTCGCTCTTCACTGGAGCTATTGTCCGCGTTGTACAGCATTCATCCGGGATTTGCGGAGGCGCGAATTGTGCAAACCAGAACCAATTGCAGGCCTGCTTTTGAAAATAATTTACCCAGAATAGAGTGTCAGGATGGCCTCATTCGAGTCAACGGTTTGTTCAGGCATGGATTTTTATTAGCGCCGGTTTTGGCACAACAAACGCTTGGATATATTCAAAATCAGGTTATTTCAGAATCAGAGTTTCGCCCAATATTCTCTATCAAAAATGCAACCCGACAGAGTAAAAGTCAAACGGACAAATTAAACGGTGACAAGGCAGAGATTTGATGATTATTTATCTTAATAATATAGAAAAAAATATCGAAAGCGGAACTTTACTGACAAGTATTTTGCAACAACTACAGCACAAGAGCAACGACTACGCAGTGGCGGTTAACCAGACGTTCGTGCCCCGAAGTCACTATGTTGAATTCGAATTAAAGCAAGGTGACCAAATAGAATTATTAGTCCCGATGCAAGGCGGTTAATCGTGAGACGGCATCAGAAGAGAATACTATGTGGAATTTAGCGGACAAAACAATTAGCAGCCGATTATTGATTGGCTCGGCTATGTACCCTTCACCGCAAATTATGCAGCAAGCAATTAAAGCATCGCAGGCGGATGTGGTGACAGTATCGATCAGAAGGCAAACACCTCAGTCCGGTGGCGGTAACCAGTTTTGGGATTATCTGAAAGAGCTGCAATTAAAGGTATTACCCAATACCGCAGGTTGTCACTCGGTCAAAGAAGCGATCACCACCGCGCAAATGGCTCGAGAAATATTTAATACACACTGGATCAAGTTAGAAGTCATTGGTGATGAATATAACTTACAACCGGATCCCTTTGGCTTGCTAGAAGCGAGTAAAGAATTAATTGCCCAGGGATTTGAAGTTTTTCCCTATTGCAGTGACGATTTGGTGGTATGCGAACGGCTGGTTAACGCCGGTTGCAAAATCCTGATGCCCTGGGGCGCACCGATCGGAACCGGCAAAGGATTGATGAATCCATATGCTTTGAAAACCATTCGCAATCGATTACCCGATGTGACTTTAATCGTCGATGCGGGTATCGGCGCGCCCTCACACGCCGCATTGGCGATGGAGATGGGTTTTGATGCAGTACTACTTAATACAGCCATTGCACAGGCTTCGGATCCGATCCAGATGGCCAAGGGTTTCAAGCATGCAGTGTTGGCCGGTTGGGTAGCTTATAAAGCGGGTATCATGCCAGAGCGAGATCTGGCGAGTCCGAGTACGCCAACCATTGGCAAACCCTTTTGGCATCAAAATTAACTGAAAATGACAAACATATGACCGAAAAAAATCGACCTATCGTTCTTACATTTTCTGCCAGTGACTCGGCGGGATTGGCGGGCATGCAAATGGATATTCGTACCCAATCAGCGATGGGAGTGCATACCGCCAGTGTCATTACTGCCAACACTGCACAACATAATCAGCAAGTGTTTTCAGTCAATGAAGTTGACGATTTAGTTTTTCAGCAACAAATTGCAGCTAATTGCGAACTTAATTTCAGCGTGATTAAAGCCGGATTATTATTAACCCCACAACAGATCGAATCGGTCATCGAGGTCACTCGTCTTTGCGGTAAACCTTTAATTGTCGATCCGGTTGTTAAAAGTACCAGTGGCGCTGAATTTTCTTCCGACGAAATGCTCCAGTCGATAAAATACAATCTTTTACCAGCCACCTATTTGCTAACGCCGAATCTGGATGAAGCACAAAAATTATCGGGCATTTCTATTTTACAGCAATCTGATATCGAAAAAATTGCCGATAAATTATTACAGCTTGGTTGTCATTCGGTATTGATCAAAGGCGGACATGCGGACCTTGGGCGTCACCAAAAAAGCTATTCTCAGGACTATTTTTCAGACGGAAAACGCCGTTTTTGGTTATCCAGTCCGCGCCAAATCGTTAGCAATACGCGAGGAACGGGCTGCGCTTTGGCGTCAAGTATTGCCGCTGCGATTGCCAAAGGATTCTCCATCTATGATGCGGTCGTGATCGGCAAAATGGCGATCAATCAAGGGTTGCGCAAAGGTTACGGTTTAATTGAACAAAAGGGATGTGTCTGGATCGAGTCTTTTCCAGGTGAACAGCAAGACTTGCCATTTTTAACTCAAAACGCCGAGTTTGATTTTGAAACATTTCATCCATCCAGTGATACGGTTAATTGCCACAATGAAAAACCTTTGGGACTCTATCCCGTGGTTGACCGAGCGGCGTGGCTGACTCGTCTGTTACCCCAGGGGATTACCACTATTCAGCTTCGCATTAAAGATTTACAGGGCCACGCATTGGCCGAGGAAATTCAGGCGGCAGTCGACATTAGTCGTGATTATAATGCACGATTATTTATCAATGATCATTGGCAACTGGCAATCGAAAAAGGCGCTTATGGCGTTCATTTAGGCCAAGATGATCTGGACGATGCGGATATTCCAGCCATCCAAAGAGCCGGGTTAAAGCTGGGCACCAGTACTCATTGTCACTATGAAGTCGCTCGTGCACATGCTTACAAGCCATCCTATATTGCCTGTGGGCCGGTCTATGAAACTCAAACTAAAATCATGCCCTGGATCCCCCATGGCCTGCTCGGTCTAAATTATTGGCGACAACTTCTTGAATATCCATTGGTTGCGATTGGCGGGATCAATGCTGAACGATTGCAACGGGTCGCACAAACCCAAGTTAGCGGTGTGGCAATGATCACTGCGATTACTTTAGCTGAGCAACCTGAACAAACGACCCAGGCATTTGTGAAAATAATTAAACGGGCTCAAAATGACAGCCGGTAAAGGTTCGACCGAACGCTTCACCGAGGGCCTTTTCTCAGCCGATGAATGGTTGCGTTATACTCGCCATGTTCAGCTGGCAAACTTTGGCGCTGCCGGACAGCTAAAATTAAAACAAGCTCATGTGCTAGTGATTGGCGCTGGTGGTTTAGGCTGCCCCTCTGCATTATATCTGGCCGCTGCCGGCGTTGGCACCATTACTTTGGTGGATGGCGACAGGGTTGATATTAGCAATCTTCAAAGACAAATCGGGTTTGATGTAGGGCAAATTAATACTAGCAAAGTACTGGCATTGCAAAGCCGACTATTGGCCTTAAACCCTGAAATCAGCGTTTTCTCGATCAATCATTACTTAACATCGGACAACGCCACAGAAATCATTCAACCGGTCGATCTAGTTTTAGACTGCACTGACAATTTTGCGACACGCTATTTGATTAATGATACCTGTTATAGACAAAAAAAGCCGTGGCTGATGGCCAGTATCGGAGAGTTCAGTGGCCAATGTTGTTTATTTACGCCAAATACTGCTTGTTTTAGATGTCTGTTTCCCGATGCACCCAGCGATGTTGCCGATTGTAATTCTGCCGGAGTGATCGGCGTTTTACCCGGCCTGTTGGCCATGTATCAAAGTTGCGAAGCGATCAAATATCTGGTGGGATTGCCAACCCCTTTAAAAAATAATCTGTTATTGATTGACGCCCTTGAGGTCACTCAACAGAAGTTTGAATTACAGAAAAATCTGAACTGCGAGCTGTGCGCCGCTGAGCCCGGTGATAGAGATCTAACGACCTCTTACCATTTTCAGTGTGCTGTTGAAAAGATCGGCCGGTTAGAAATTTCAATCGGAGATTTTAATCAAAAACGAGACCAACCGAATACTCTGGTACTGGATGTGAGATCAAGCAATGAGCGAGCCAGCTTTCACATTGGAGGATTGCATTTGCCATTGGCCGAGCTAGAAAAAAAATTACCAGCTTTGGACAGGCAACAGTATTTTCTGATTTATTGTCAGTCAGGTAAGCGTAGTTTAATAGCCACTCAATTGTTAATCGATAGTGGATTTACTCGCGTATCGAGTCTGTATCAGGGTTTGCAGGGGTGGTTGAAGGAAAATCGTTAAAATGCTTTTAGCTATTCCTTGTTAGCTTGAGAAACTGCCATTGATAGCAATCTTCTGCAGTACCAAGTCGAGCGCTTTTGGCCTGAAGGGTTTAACTAAAAAATGATCCATGCCACAATCATAACAGGCTTCTTCATCACTTTTAGCGGCATGGGCGGTCATCGCGACGATTGGGGTTCTTCTTTCGCCTTCTTTTTCCAGCTCCCTGATATATCGGGTGGCGGTGAGTCCATCCATTTCTGGCATTTGTAAGTCCATTAGAATGACGTCGAATATATTACTCTCATAAGCTTCTATTCCAAGATGTCCATTTTCAGCAACAATGACTGAATGGTTTTGATTGCTGAGATAGCGGAGAACGATTTTTTGGTTGATCACGTTATCTTCCACTAATAATATTTTCATCGGTGGGATCGGTTTTTCAGTGAGTTCTGACGGTTCAACGCTGTGCTCTGAACGTTCTGATAAGGAAAAAGGTAAGTCAAAACTAAATGTACTGCCTTTTTCGAGTTTAGATTCAACTTCTAAGCTACCCCCTAATAATTCAATCAGGTGTTTAGAAACGGTTAAGCCAATTCCAAGGCCCCCTTTTTTTCGATTGATAAATTCTGCCGCCTGGCTAAAAACGTCAAATATCTTAAGCTGTTGTTTCATCGAAATTCCTATTCCGGTATCGATCACCGATATCCGTATCCATATTCGATCTTCGGATGGCTCCATAGGTCTAAGATGTTTTGAATAGTGATTGACTGACGAGGGACTTGGTGCAATCTGAATAATGACACCGCCGGATTCGGTAAATCGAACGGCGTTATCCAGCAGGTTGCCGAGCACTTGAGTGATTCGGTTGGCGTCGCTGATCAATAGATCCGGTAAAGAGAGATCGAATTCCGAATTTAAAGCGATACCTTTATCCTTCGCTTGATTGATAAAAGATAATTCCAAATTGGCGACCAATGACTGTAACGAAAAAGGTTGAGGGGAAAATTCAATCTCACCGGAATCCATTGCGGCATATTCTAAGATGTCGTTGACTATTTTATTGAGTGATTCAGAGGAAACCTTAAAGGCTGACAATAATTCTTTTAACAGCGGAGTATTGGCCTCGCGCAGGGCCAAATCTATGGAGCCGATAATACCGTTTAGCGGGGTGCGTAATTCATGGCTCATTGCCGAAAGAAAAAGCGATTTAGCATGACTTGTTGCTCTTTCTATTTCTAGTTGTCGTTGTTTTTCCTGGAATTTTTTTCGGCTGCTAATATCTCTAGCAATGGCAAAAATAATTTTTTCTTTCATTAATGTCACTGATTTCCATTCCACCCAACGAAAAGTGCCATTGACGGTTCTTAATCTATTTTCAAATAAAACGGTATCTGCACCTTCGGTGCTATTTGCTATTACAATTTTGGTCTTCTCCATGTCATCTGAGTGCACAAAGGACAGTAGCTCTTTATTGAGTAATCGGTCAGCCCCCCAACCCAGTAACATTTTCCAGGCAGGGTTGATACGGATAAAATGGCCATCAAAATCGAGTATACAGAATAAGTCTGGGGACAAAGTAAAGAAATTTCCAAGCAATAAGGATTCGTCATGCAAGGGAGATATCTTATTGGCGTTTATAAAAATCAGGTTGCGTTCTACCATAGGAACAGCATGGAGTAGCAACCAATGAGCATCATCCTGATTTCGCTTTAACCTGATTTCGATACTCACCGAGCTATTTTTTTGAAAACTTTGAGTTAGCAGATCTTTCACTTTGCTTTTATCTGAAGCATTAATCAGTTCCAAAAATTTGCGTTCCTTAGTATGATCAAAGTCCCGTCCTAGTAGCTCGGACCAACGTTGGCTCATTTGCAGAATATTTAAATTTCCATCGAGAACGCCTATTGCTTCTACCGAGGTACCGACTGTTCGATTTTCCATGATTTTATCGCCCCAATGACCAAGCTTATTATTTTTGGCCAGATAAATTTTTAAGTCCATAAGTAACTATGGCAAAATTCCCTGGTAAAGTATAGATAAACGATTCAGCTTTTTATAACTAATTTCTATCAATGCGCTTGTGATTATAACTAATTGGAATTGATTGTTGTTTCAATTTTCAATGGCGGGAATCTTAAAGCTAAAACTGGGTGAATCAGCTGGCTTGCGATTAAAGCCAGCCGTTTTGATGGGCGATACGAGCCGCTTCGATACGATTTTTTGCATTGAGTTTACTGGAAGCCGAACTCAAATAATTTCTTACCGTACCTGCGGATAAATGCAGCTTTTCTGATATTTGCTCGGTAGTCGCCCCATCCTTTGCTAAACGGAGTGCACGTCGCTCTTTTTCGGTGAGGGGGTCAACTTCCATCCATGCATCTTGCATTAGTTCAGGCGCAATAATTTTACCGCCTTTTGCTATTTTTCTAATGGCGTCAAGCAATTCGTCAGAAGGAGAGTCCTTTAATAAATAACCTTTGATACCGGCATCCATTGCACGCCGTAAATATCCGGCTCTTGAGAAAGTTGTCAAAATAATGATTTTTATATTGAGTTTTTGCAGTTTAATTGCCTGGGCCAATTCAATACCGGTTAACTGTGGCATTTCAATATCTGTGACGATTAAATCGATGTTTTCTGTGTTTTCGTCTAATATGAAATCAAGTGCATCCTGGCCATTTGAAGCCTGATAGACCACTCGAATATCATCTTCTAGATCAAGCAAAGACGCCAGTGTGGTTAATAACATCGCTTGATCTTCAGCAATTAACAATTTGATCATTAGCGCTTCTCCGCGGGGACTAAAATGGTGAATTTACTGCCGAAATCAGCGCTCGTTCCAGTCTCTATTTGTACCTGGCCGGATAACTTGTCGACTCTTTCATTGATCCCTTTTAGTCCAAATCCTTTAGTTTTCTTTTGCGAGAAACCGGTACCATTGTCAGTGACTTGTAATTTGATGTTAGATTTTTCAGGTTTTATAATCGCCAAAACTTTGTTGGCCTTGGCGTGTTTAAGAATATTGGTGACTAATTCTTTTAGAATAATCGCAAGTTCTTTATTTACCGTGTCGCTCATATCAAAATCATCAAATTGATATTCAAATTTAATTTCATTGCTTTCTAATACATACTTGGCATGAGCGAGTTCAGTATTTAAGTCACTGGTTCGATAGCCGGTAACGACTTCTCGGATTTGTTTTAAGGCGTCTCGCGAGATGTTCTCTAGCTCAAGTATTTCCAGCTTGGCTCTACTAATATCTTTATCAAATAATTTTCCAGCCAGTTCCGCTTTAAGAGTGATCACTGAAAAAGTATGACCGATTAAATCATGTAGGTCTCTGGCAATTCGCTCTCTTTCCGATGTTCTTGCCAAATGGCGGACTTCCTGCTGAGAAAGGATTAGCTCTTTTCGTTTAATATCAATGTCATACTGATAAATGTTAATCCCACCGATCATAAAGCTAAACAGTAATGCTGGTACATAAAAAAATCCTGAAAGTCCAAATATAAAAGACAACAAAGCTATCCAGGTGGCTATAACAATCAAACCGGCGAAGGCGTTTCTTGTGCTACCGAGTCGACAACAAAAAGCCGCCGCATAGACAAAAAATACGCTTCCTCCAGGATTTAATTGAGCCATGGCACTGCCAATCGCTAAAACAAGTAAAATATTCCATCTTAGTTTTTTGGCTGACACCCAGAAAGCGTTGAAATAAACCACCAAAAATAACAAGGTAGCAATAGAAGCGTAAAGGTAACTATTGCTAATTGGGTGATAAGCAACCAGTCCGACAAAAAACATGGCAAGATAAACCAGCCAGATATAAGGCGCATAATGAAAGTTTCCACCGGCCGGTAACAGGACACTATCAATTTTTTTTAAAGTTGTTCGCATCTTTTTTTCGGTATATTATGACACTATTCGAATTTTAAATTATCGATCATAAATTCAAAAGGACCTCTTGTTTTGGTCACAACGATTGATATATTGGCGATATTACTCAGATCGACATTGCTAAAATCTTGCAAAGAAATTCGGTAGGTTTTCCATACACTAGAAAGTTCAACTATCTTTTCGGCGGGTTGAAAACTACCTGATTGAAATAATAGCACAGAAAAACGACCGGTATCTTTTCCTGCCTTTGCTTCAAAACTGAGAGACGTGATCTTTCTTAGATCGACGCCTTGCTGTTGGCTCAGTCCAGGCAGGTAACTAATACCGCCCCAGGGAAACATGAAACCAGCTTTGATTTCTCCTTTAATATGAAGGAATTTGTTTGGCGAGGCGTTGGTTTGCCCGTTGTTTTGAGGCTGACGGGTTTTGCTCAGGTGGCTGAGAATGACTTCTGATTTTCCACCGGCATATTGATCGGTCGATGGTCCAATTCCTTTGCCGATAGAGGTCTGGGTGATTGAGGAATCGAAATCTGAGATTAGTCCGGCGACTACTTTTTGCTTTTTGCTAGAGCCTTCAGTTGTTTTTATTCGTTTAAACTGAACGCCATTTTTCCAGAATGGATGGGCATTGGC
>CAZOBX010000059.1:21659-26152 GCA_964578045.1 uncultured Kangiella sp.
TAACAGAATAAGGTCTTTGGTTTGTCGGTTCTGGAAGTAAAAAAAAGAATCCGACTATGACTGTCGCTACAAAGATAAGATTAATTCTCACACTCATTTTATTCATTATTGTTTGTCCTTTTTATAATAAGCTTTTGCCGCCAAAAATATAAACAGCGAAGAATAAGCAACTAGTACCCCAATATGTAAAGCCACCGGCGCACCGATATCCATCTCAACCACTTTGAGTGATAATTGGGCAAGGTGATAAGGCGGCAATAAATTGGCAAACGTTTGCATAACTTCGGGTAAAAAAGTAATTGGCAGCCACAGACCGGAAAGAAAGCCCATCGGTAAATAGATTAGATTTACGGTGGCTGGAGCGCTGGAAGATTTTAAAAAAAGTCCCAGCGTCATACCGATGGCGCAAAAGGGAAGCGAGCCAAGAGTCAAAATTAGCGCCATTAGTATCCATTGGGCGCGCATTAATTCAACCCCGCCAAACAAAGCGCCAATCAGAAATAGCAGCATAATAATGATGATGGAGAAAACAAAAGTCAGCGCTACCCGGGCAAAAATATAAGCAGAAGCGGGCATTGGTGAAACTTCTTTTAAATCAAACCACCCCTGGCCTCGCTCGACTGCTATACCAACTCCAAAAGAAAATAGCGCAGGACCTATTACGCCAAAGGTCGCATAGGTCGCCATTAAATAGGTAGGCATCGCTTTGTTCATTGAAAATACGATACCAAAAAAGGTATAAAACATGATTGGAAAAAGTATCGTCGGTATACTAAATCCAGGGGTTCGAATTAATCTTAAAGTTTCGGTCTTGGCTTCCAACAGGTAGATCCGCCATAAATTCGGTCGTTCAAGTATTGTTGTTTGCATCATTTATATTTCCATGTCTTTTGAATAGGAGAATTGGTTTTTTCCACCAGGCATTAAGCCGCTTGACTAGTGGGATTATCTTGTTCATTGATCTGCACCAAGGCATCTTCTAATGCGGCGCCGGAAACTGTTAGCTCGTTAAGTTGCTCGGTTATTTCAAATAATCGTCTTAAGGTGATCACTGGATCTTTAGTGACTACTTCGAAGTATTCACCCAGTCGTTCCACCTGAGTGACTGCCGGAAGCTGCAACAACTTTTCCTTATCGATCGCACTGATAAATCGGATCGTCTTTGTTGCTATTTGAGATTTTATTTGGGCAGGACTACCTTGGTGAATGACTCGCCCCTGGTTTAGCATGATGATCCGATCAGACAGTTGGTCGGCTTCTTCCAAATAATGAGTGGTGAGTACAATACTGGTGCCATGTTGCTTAAGTTCACCGATGGCTCGCCAAAGTGACTTTCTTGCACTGATATCAAGACCGACTGTTGGCTCATCTAAAAAGAGTAATTTTGGATTACCGCAGATGGAGAGTGCAAATAGCAATCGCTGTTTTTGTCCGCCGGATAAGTTTTTGCTGTAATTATTTTCAATTTCACTTAAGCCTGCAAAATCAACGACTTTTTCATAATCCATGGGCTGGGTGTAATAACTCTGAAACAGCTGGATGTGTTCTTTAACGGTCGACATATCCGGCAGACCAGAGACTTGTAGCATTGCACCACATTGTCGTTTTAATTCGATACTGCCAGCTTGCAGGCCAAATAGCGTCATGTCTCCGCCGGACAAGCTTAATCTACCTAACATCATATTGATCAAAGTCGTCTTACCCGCACCATTGGGCCCCAAAATAGACAAAACTTCACCTTGATAAATATCCATGCTGACATCAATAAGCGCTTTTTTTTCAGCAAAGTTTTTTGAAACCTGGTTAAGGGTTGCGATTTTTATGTTTTGTTTGGATTGCATAGCTTATCCTTTTGGTCGAGAGTTTGTGAACGATTGATGAAGGTCAATAGCGATATTATCTGCCTCTGGACAATATCCGGTAATTGAGTAATGTCATTAATCTTAGGTGACATTTGTCATGCCAAACTATGATAATTCCCGGTTGGTCGATTTTGGCATGACTTGACCATTGTGCTTGCCGATGGTAATTTGCCTTCATGCTGATTAAACTCGGTAAAATGGACAATTTGCCGAAGGAAAAGTCTATGTCAGAACAACAAAAATACAATGTGGTATATGCCGGCGCCATCGCATCGGGCTTTGATGAAAAGCAGGTAAGGGCTGGATTTGTTTCCCAAATGAAAATTCCAGGTGACAAAGTCGATCGACTTTTTAGTGGTAAGCGCATGACCTTAAAAAAGTCATTAAGCAAGCAAAATGCGGAAGTGTGGCAGCAAAAACTACTAAATATTGGTGCAGAAACCGCTATTATTCCTTTCGTCTCATCTTTAGACGCCAAAACGCCTATTGTTGCAAAGGCCAACATACCAATCCCATCAACTGTTAAGAATAAGCTGGCTAGTCAGCCAACTAGCCAGCTTGAGTATGATGAAGAAATGACTGCTAGAATTCTTAAAGCTAAAGAGATGATTACCTCTCAACAAATGGAGCAACAACTCGGTAAACAAAAAGAATCCAGTCCGGTTAAAAAGCTATTGATATTTTCAGGTGTATTAGCAATTTTAGTTTTTTTCCTGTATTTTTACCTGGATTCAATGATTTAGCGTTTTGTTAATTTTTCCCAATAGCTGATTTTCAAATAAATACCTGCCTTTTTAAGATATCTGTCTATACTTATTGTTTACCCAATACTTCTATTGTGTAGCTATAATATATACCCGTTCCACCTCAAGATGGATGTTTATAGTCTTGCTGAATCCTGCATCTTGAGGTAGAACGGGTATCAACAGGGACAACTCATGGAATTTGCTGACTACCTTAAGATCCTGGCGGAAAAAGACGGCTCAGATTTGTTCCTTTCGACTGGCGCGCCGCCGAGTGCCAAGTTCCACGGCAAGTTAATGGCGATCGATCGCAAAATAATGCATCCCGGTGAGGTTGAAGCGATAGCCAATCAAATTATGAACGAAGAACAAAAAGCAGAATTCGACAGAAAACCTGAAATGAATATGGCCATTTCACAATCTAAAGTTGGCCGATTTCGAGTCAATATTTTTAAACAACGCAATCAGGTCTCGATGGTGATCCGGGCGATAAAAATCGATATACCTCATTGGCAATCACTTAATTTGCCTGATATTTTACCTAAGCTGGTAATGCAAAAACGTGGACTAATTTTATTTGTTGGCGGAACTGGATCCGGTAAGTCGACATCATTGGCATCACTGATTGATTATCGCAACGAAAATTCTTCTGGCCACATAATAACTATTGAAGACCCGGTTGAATTCGTTCATCGACATAAAAAATCCATCGTGAATCAACGAGAAGTCGGGATGGACACGGATAGCTACGAAGACGCATTAAAAAATACTTTAAGGCAAGCACCCGATGTGATCCTGATTGGTGAAATTCGGGATCAGGAAACCATGGAACATGCCTTGGCTTTTGCTGAAACGGGGCATTTATGTATCTCGACTTTACATGCCAACAATTCGAATCAGGCGTTGGATAGAATCATCAATTTTTTTCCTGAAGAGCGGCATAAACAATTATTCCTGGATCTGTCCCTTAATCTGCAAGCCTTTATTTCTCAACGCCTAATTCCAACGGTTGACGGCAAACGCTGCGCAGCGATCGAAATCTTACTGGGTACGCCAAGAGTCTGTGATTTGATTAAAAAAGGTGCTATCGACGAAATAAAAGAGGTTATGTTAAAGTCGGAAACCCAAGGGATGAAAACCTTTGATACGGCGTTACTGGAGTTGTATAACCAAGGAAAAATTTCTTACGAAGAAGCGTTAAAAAATGCCGATTCAAAAAATAATCTGGCGTTAAAAATAAAGCTTTCAGGTAAAGCCGTTCCGCCAAAACGAGCGGCTCCAACGCCTGAATCTAGCGCTGCCAAAACAGTCAAGGGTAAAGCCCCTGCCCCTGTTTTGTTAGAAGAAGCACCTAAACAAATGGAGCGACAGTCGGCTGGCTTGAGTTTACAACCAAAAGCGGTACCAGAACCCTCTGAAAATGCCGACTAGTTCTTTTTCCGCCGACCACTATCTGATGAACGATTGCTCCGGTTAGAGTTTGAAGAGCGGCTACTTGAATTTCTAGATGAACTGCTACCAGAGGAAGAGCGATCCGTGGATCGTGATGATTGTGAACGAGTTTCCCGACTTTTTGGTTGGTATGTGTTATCTTGTTTTGGCGGTGATCGTTTGTTAGAAGTTGGCTGTTTTTGATTGTTCGTACGAGTGCGGCCTTTGGTGTTTGTTTTCTGCTTAGCTGGTACAGTAGTGGTTTTTGAACGTGATTGTTTGTTCGATTTTTTATAAGAATCGGTCCTTGACTGGTTAATTCGCGAACTTTTATTTTTGTTAGCGTTACTATAGTTAGTGGGTCGACTTTTTCTTTCTTTGACACTAATTCTACCGTCCCTAAGTTCTTTCTTTATTCTGTCGGGGGTTGCGATGCGTGTATTGCGGCCATCGGACT
>CAZOBX010000060.1:0-7755 GCA_964578045.1 uncultured Kangiella sp.
CAGGCATATTTTGCGCATATTCATAGAAAACCTGTTGCTCAATGGCTTAAGGGGGACGTTAAATCTTCTTGGTCAGAACAATTCTGTGATGTCTTCGACTTTGTCTTCGGCGAAAAGCATGGATCTTGGAACTGTTTTTTTCGCTCAGCAATAGCTTCTCTTGTCGCAGTCACCGTATTATATTTTTCTCTAGACCTTCTCGGCGTGCTGAAAAACAGAGCGAGTTCAGATTTAGAGCTCTATCAATTTTTAATATTCGGCGCTTTTCTTAATATTATTCCTGATTATTTCTCACTGTGGGAAACGCGGTGGTTGCTTAGCAAACTCCAGCGGATAGAAAATTTCTTTGGACAACTTCTTATTTTATTACTCGACGCTCTTGTTACCGCCTCAATAATCGGAATTTACATAATTGTATTTATGAAATATTACAATGGAGTTGAGCTTTCTTTCATGAAGATGATAGCTATCTTTACGTTTTATTCAGTATTCTTCTACTCTACTTTCCTCACGTCCGTATGGGCTTGGTTATACTGTTTATCCACGTGGACAATACGTCTTTTTTCCAATTCCTTTTTAAAGAAAAATCATTTGAATTAGTAGGTATTACCGGTGCCACTTATATCATCATTATAGGACTTATTTTTCATTCACTTTCTTCCACCAATAATGAACCAACATGGCTTGACGAATTAGCCTGTAACATGAGCGCTGATACATGTGAAGATGTAATTCGACTAACGCAGGATGAGCAGGAGAAATTGAGGTATCTTGAAAGAGAATGTTCACAGGGATTCAAAATTGAAGAGCGTTGCCTAAAAAAAGCCTACGAATTGAAATATAAAGGTGGCAGCCACAGTGCAGTGAATTTATTTTCAAACGCTTGTGATGCTACCGGTAGTTATGGTAGTTGCGCTACAATTGCTACAATATATGCCAATGGCGAAGGTGTAATGAGAGATAAAGAAAAGGCTCGGCAATATCTTCAAAAGGCTTGTCGCCATGGTAACTATACGCGTGCATGTGATGATTTGTCTCGTCAGTATCTGTTCGGAATGGGAGTCGATCAAGATATCGACAAAGCGTTAGAATTAAGTAGAAATGCTTGTCTTCAAAATAAACTCAATTGTTATATTTTGTATGGGTTATATAATAAAGGGATCGCTGGCTCATCGGATTTAGAACTTGTCAAAAGTAGGTACAAGATCGGCTGTGAGGAAAATGATCGAATTGCCTGCTTCCGTTTAGCTAATTTAAAAATTGAAGAGACACCGCATTTAAGATGGTTATTTATTCTAAGGCGTTCATGCACAGCTGATTCCTGGCCATCAAATTGTGCTGAAGGAACCTTTTCTCTTAGCCGTAATTATAGTAAGCGAAGAGCTGCTTGGGAAAAAAATTATTTCGGAGCAGTAAGTTATCGAGCAAAAATCATTAGAGCGAACCCCCTATTTTCAAAAGACTTAGCGGAGGTGCGCAGCTATTACATGCGAGGTTGCAATAGCATAAAAACTTATCCTAAAGAATATCCTTATTACGATTTCGAAAACTGCTTTCGACTGATTGATTGGAAAGCCTTCGGCGTTGATAATACAATTAATTATGAATCAATTAAGGAGGTATTTAAGAAAAAATGCGAAAACGGAGATCATAGAGCATGTAACAATCTTGTATTTAAAAATTACAGAGATAATTTATTTAACAGAGACAATAATATAAATGAGTCTTTAAAGTTGAAGTACTCACAATTAGCATGCACAAAAAATAACCTAATCCAATCTACCGTAGGTCTGTGTAATATCCTTTTGGATTATTATCGCACAGGACTAATCAAATACCGTCATTTTGAATGGGTTAATACATATTACAAAACAAACTGTTTGAAGGGTAACGTAGAATACTGTGCGCAGTATTTTGGTGGATATCTTCGCAAACATGACCTCTTCAAACTAACTAAAGTTTCTGGTGGATTAACAACGGACTATGGGAGGTATAGGGGATTCTTAGAAAGTATCTGCAGTACTAAAAACATCGAGCCGTGTACTAAACTAATGGAATCTTTCGAAATAAAGCGGGACGTACTTGAAACGGTTGAATGGGCTCTAGTTTATCAAAAGAAAAGATGTAACGTAAATGACTCTGATGCATGTAGTTTTTTGGGCTCTCTGTACAAAAATACTAACTATCAACATTATGATTTGGATCTATCTAAGATGTATTATCGTAAATCCTGCCAATTGGGCAATACTATCAATGCTTGTTTTGAATTATCTAGAATATCTATTGTAAGGAGGTCTAGGCCGGAAAATATTCTACTCTTTGAGCTTTATAGAGAGCGTTGTATGAACTACTTGGAAGATGAATCCTGTCATCGTTTCATAAGCCTGGCTGAAGACCGAATAATACTCGACAAGAAAGTCCTCGCAAATACGTACGAAGAAGTATGTAATCTTGGATATATGGTGGCTTGCAGCAGCTTGGGTAATATGTATAGATTAGGGGAATATATTCAAAAAGACTTCTTATTAGCTGAAGAGTATTTTAAGAAAGCCTGTGATAATGGTTACATGTATGGATGCAATTCCGTTGGCATGTTGCGTTTTCAAGAAAGACATATTGGAAACAATAATGATATAGCGCGCCAATACTTTGATAGGTCATGCCTGTCTGGAGACGATGAAGGATGCTTTAACATCGCAAATCTAATCGAAACATCAGCTAAAAACAAGAAAGATATCGATCTAGCAGACGATTATTTTGATAAAACCTGCTACATGTGGAATCGAATTGAATGCTATTTTGAGACTAATTATAGGTACCCCGAATACATGCTTTATTCCGATGCATCAAAATCGATAAATCGCGGAATTCGATACCTTACAAAAAAATGCATCGACTTGAAAGCAAATGATATTTTATCTTCAGGATATTGTTATTTTCTCGGTGATATTTATGAATGGGGGAAACTTTCTAAAGATATGCATCAAGCAAGATATTTTTACTCCGTAGGCTGTTATGGCTCAGCTGAAACAAAACGAGTCGTTAACGAATCATGGAATGAGTGGCATTACCCAAGTTGTATCGCTCTTGCTAAGTTACTTCGTAGAGGCCTTGGTGGACCAAAAGACATAGGGAAGACTAAAGCTATCTACCGAAGATTTTGTCCAGGTGGAGTGATGTTTGGATTGTGTCACCGACAATTTGAACGCAGTTAGGAAACACATAATACAAAGCGAGTCGTTGGAGATAGACATCATTATTGAGTACGCCAGCCGTGAAGTCGGATGGACATATAACTAAGGGGATTTTTCGAATATTTGCTAGGCTATGAATTTAGGTTTGAGCAGGCAAACTGTTTTGCAAGTAACATTGTTTTAAGTGAAAAAATAGATCAAGATGTTTGGAGTGACCGCGCGCTACCAGATTTCCTTCTAGATGATTAATAGATACATTGCACGGGTATGGCAATATGGCGGAAAGCTGCAGATGAAATACGAACTTTTTGCTGAAAATCAATGGAAGGTATTCAATTCACCATACAAACCATTTTGGGTGAATGTAGACGTTTTTGAGGGGTTGTGGTCGAAGCATCAGGACTATTTCAAACCTGGTGAGTGTAGCGAAATGCTAAGTATTTTGACTATCAAGGACCGGATACCCCACCTTTTAGTTGCGGTAGAGCATCAGTGTCTATATATGAAGAGCATTTAGCACTTCGATTTAATGGCGGCAGACATAGAAGTCGATGGCTGGTCGATGTAGGGGTCAACCCTATTCCACTCGCCCTATCCAAAGAATCAATATCATTGGTTAATGGCATACGTCTGATTGTTGGAGAAATCAAAAAAGGAGACTTGGTCGATTTACCTATTACGATTGACCAGCTAAAAGCTGAACAATACGAATACGATAATCTGTGCAATTATATTTAGTATTGGAATATTTTATAAAGGAGCAAAAGATGAGGAATAGGCCTGTAGTAGTGGAAATGTATAGAAGCCGATCAATGTTCAAAGTTGTATTTCTATTACAAATGTTTTTCTTTGTAGAAAATGGATTTGCACAAAATCTTAACGGTAATGCCAATAAATTAAACACTAGTAGTCAATTGAAATTATTAGATGACACCAAGATAGATATTCCTATTACTTGTGATGTCAGATTATCAGATTGTGGTTTTGGTACACCGTGGTACTTCAAGGATTTAATTAAGAAACTAGACCAATCTAGATTTATTACTCCTGAAGGATGCGATGTCAGAATTTCGGACTGCGGGTTAGGTACACCTTGGTTTTTGAAGCGTTTTGAAAAATCTGATAAGTCAAACTTTATCAATTCAGACGGATGTGATATTAGAATCTCAGACTGTGGCTTAGGCACGCCATTGTATATTAGGCTTCAGCGAGAAATAGATAGGTCCAGATTTGTTACACCAGGAGGCTGTGATATCAGAGTTTCTGATTGTGGGTTGAAGACAAAGACTGAAGAAATTCTTGCTAAGCAGAAAAAGGCCTGGGAGAAATTAGAATTAAAACAAACAAAAGAGCTGTTAGAACTTCGTAAAAAAGAAAAAGGAAATTGTGATGCTAATGATAATTTTTGCAAGACTGGAAGGAACATGGCGATAGAAGCCGCTCAAAGGGATGTTGATCGGCTAGAAAAAGAGAAAAAAGAGCGAGAAGAAAGGGATAAAAAGTAAACTAATGGGAAACTGGCAAACCTAGCAGAAGATAGGAAATAACACCGATCTGAAAGTGATATTTTCAACAGCCTCCAGATACGGGAATACGGGAAGTTGTCTGGTAGCATGTAGTTGTCGAAATAACAATGAGTTGATTAAATACCATGAAAACACTAAATACGCTATGTCCTTCTACAACTTGTGAAGAATTTACAAGAAAAGAATTAGTAAGCCTTAAAGATATAGGATGTTGGAGCAGCTGGCATCCTGTAATGGAGCGCATATTGTCTCGTTCAATCGAAATGAAACCTGTATATAAAGAGCTGAGCGACAAATTTGGTAGCAATATTGACTGCAGCAAACCTGAATTAAGATTGACGTTAGAAGCTATCTGGCACTCTGGAGAGAACTTTAATCAGGAAGCAATTTCCCACGAACGTGAGGTTCAAAGTGAACTAGAAGTACTTCATAATCAAATTCCGCTCTTAGCGATTCAACTTTCGGATGCTTTGAGACGTCAGCAAGAGCTATATAATAAAGAAGACTTCAGTCCAAGTGAATTTTTAAACGTAATTGACGTTGTTAAATTGGCCGGTGAACACAATGGTCATTTTAAAGGTTGGGTTCAGGAAAAGCTTGATAGAATTGATGGTCAGTTTGACGGCAAGTATTGGCCTGATTTACACCAATTAGTGAGTGCAATTGGAGATTTCGAGTCATTAGAGTCAGTTCCAAAACAAAACTCTATTCCGGAAGATGTTATGGATGGTCGCTCATCTATTATTAAAGATTTCGTATTGACACTAGATAAGGATCTGAAGGATTGCCGTCAGATACCTAACAGCTTTGTTTTTAGTAACTCATCTATGGCTACGATTGTTAATGTAGTATTGGATTTACCTATTACTAAAATTGCCACAACTGATACAGTCAGAGTTATAAGAAATCGTCGTAGAGTTGGTGCTTACAAGAAAGTTATTTAATGGGAAACATTTGAAATGCTTGAAACCAATTCGGCAAAATGGAGTTAACATTGAAAAAAGCTAAGAAAGCCTATTATGTAGAAGTTGGTAATATGCCCATTGAGAGAGTTCACCCCACTTTGCGGCCACCTGAATGGGAACAAGAGTCCGAATATTGTAATGTAAGACTTGGTCTTTCTGGTAGACCCGCATCAGAGAAAGGAGCAGGATATTTCGAGACTGAGGAGTTGGCCAGAGACGTATTGGAATACTGGCTACCAAAGTTCAATAAAAAGCGTTACGGAAATCTTAATTTTAGTATAGATTTTGAGTATGCAGGAAAAGTGCTTCAACGAAAAGTTCTTAAGATTTCTCAACAAGCGAGAGATTTGTTGAAATGCAATAATAACTGTTCTACACCGCGCGCGAGGAATGAGCCAATAACTAAAGCTCAATACGTAGTTGAATATCGAGATAACGAAAAAATCATGTATGTATCAAGATTTAAACAAGATGGAACTTTGAACATGGGAAGCAAATTATTTATGGGCAAGCTCTATCGAAATACAGAGTTTTGTAACCGAGAGATATCAAAATGTGGTTTAGAGTTACAAGGGCGTCTAAGAGTTTGCTTTTTAAGCAAAGATGAGATTGAGAGAGTAGAGAGCGAGAAGAAGGCGAATGAAGGGATGTATGCAACCTGGACATCATAAACAACAACGGTACAAATGCTATATAAGGAGCATTGGAAAATGATAGCTCTAGATGGAATATTGACTGAAATTTTCAAACGCCAGGCGTATTTTGAAGGGATAACCAGAACGAAACGCCTAGACCAACTATGGAGCGATGCAGATAAAGGTGGTTTCGTTCAGCCAGCGATCGATAATCGAGAGCTAGTGCAAGAAGCTCTTGCTTCAATGGTGTTATTTGGCGGCGTCACCTTAGATGTTCGGGTTTCACGCAGCATTGAAATACTTGAAAAGGCTATAGACTTTCCGGGGATTAATGAGAATGTGAGATCCCCCGCACAAGGTTTAGATTACGCTCCCTTGATTGACCTAGGCATAGT
Source organism: uncultured Kangiella sp. (assembly GCA_964578045.1). GTDB lineage: Bacteria > Pseudomonadota > Gammaproteobacteria > Enterobacterales > Kangiellaceae. The sequence goes on from CAZOBX010000060.1 coordinate 6,716, forward strand.
AGATGTCCAGCAAATTGAAGATCTAAAGGATACATACAATACGAGATTATTTGAAGAGCTTTGTCCGTTTTTCAGAGATTATGTATTACGGAAAGCTAGCCTCACCGGTGAATATTTAGGAGAGCTGAAAATCTTTGGACTTGAAAAAGCGATGGAGCTCGTTTTGGAATCAATTCGAAGAAGTACCGGGGGTATTCAAATGCCAAGAAGCCGTCTATTTCACGAAGTTCTTTTAGATTCAGAGCTATCGCACGATAGGGCATACCAACAAGGTAGTTTTTTGATGGAAAAAATTTGGGGAGCATATAAGAGCTTTGAATTTTTACATGAGTCTGTGACTGCTAAAGGATTATACGCAAAAACTTCTACTCAAAAGTGTTCAACCAAATATTTAACCAATGAAAAGATCGATAATACCTATAACGTTTATGAAATTATATTAGACGAAGTGATAACTTTTCCTCGTCCAAGAACTATCAAGTCAGCGATTAAACTACTGAATGATCCGAATGTTATCGCGTTTAGAGAAGTTTTGAATCAATGGACTCAAGCGCTAATGGAAGACCCGAAGAATTCGGAAAAACTTCGACTTGAAATCAGGAAGGCAAAAAAAAGTTTAGAGAGGCTAAAAACCTACAAAAAAGCAGGGCGAATAATGACCTTTGTTTCTTCTTCTGTGGGCATTGCCGGAGCTTTTGTAGGCCTACCACTCGGGTTGGCGATAACACCTGTAGGACTGGCTATGACAGCAGACTCAATCCGTAGAGAACGTCAGCATAAATGGATGTTCTTTGGAAGCTCCTAGATTAAACATGGAATAGAGGGTTGGATTTTACGAAGACCCAAGCCAAGGCTTAGTTGGAATATGAGCACTAAAACAGACAATAAAAATGAACAAAATTCTGTACAAGAACTTTGGTATACAGAGAAGGATAAGGAAGATCATATTAATAATCTGAATGAGCAATCTGAGGCAAAGTTTCATAAAAATACTGCTGATAATTTAAGAACTCAAATTGAAAATGCATTAACACCAAAGT
>CAZOBX010000060.1:7765-16625 GCA_964578045.1 uncultured Kangiella sp.
TAATCGCGGATATTATTGATGCAGCCGGTGATGATATGAGTGAGGATGAAAAAGTTAAATGGGTACCTTTTCGGTTTTTACGAATGAAAAAAGGCAATATAAAAAAAAGGATTGTTCCTTGCGAGGTGTCTGAAAGGTGGATACAACTTCCAAAGTATTCAGATAAAACGTCCAAAGCTAACTATCTTACCTTGCAAATAATGACAAGTGGCAGAGCTTCAAACAAAGAAAAAGAATTGTGTGAGCTAATAGTCGATAGGGAAAAGCTTGAGTATTTACTTTCGACAATCAATACTATAGATCACTGTGGTACAGAAAACGACGAGTAGCTATATTGGAATATGGCTACTACCACTGAAACTTGGACACACGAACTTAAAGTCCGCACTACCACACTGTTATGCAAATAGGTCAACATGTCGAATAAATATTCAAAATCAGACTTAATGAAAATAGCGATAGAAGAGCACCTCAAATGTTCTGAGTTTCCTCGGGTTGGTGCTGTAATTAGTAAAAGTGGGCAAGTTCTTTCTACGGGCTACAGAGGTGAAAAAAGAGGTGTTCACGCTGAACGTATTGCGATTGAAAAAATAAAAGTAGATCAAGTACGAGGATCAACAGTTTTTACAACTCTAGAACCATGTGTTGAGTTACATGATGAGCAAGAAGTTCAATCTTGCGCTGAACTAATAATAGATTCTGGAATAAATGAAGTTGTTATTGGTGTATTAGATCCTAACGGGACAATATATTCTCAAGGCTACAGAAAATTATTAGAAAACAATATAAGCGTGAGTTTCTTTAATAGAAAACTAAGAAAGGCTGTTGAAGAAGAAACATTTGAATTTGGAGATGTTCACAAAGTGTACGGTTGCGGAAAAAGGAGAGTACCAGTAGTTCACAGCGGTACAAGCCTTGAGGTGCAGTTTAGTGAAAGAGATGCAAGGATAATTAATATTAAGTGGGCTACTTTGCAGAGTGGTCATGGATGTGTTGATCTCTCAAGCGATAATGGTGCAGTAAGAGTTGCTTCGGGAGCTAGAGATTTTGGGGATATTTCTGACCCAATGGTTTTTCGATTTCCTAGTCATTCTGCTAGAACGAAAAAAGAAATGATAGCAATTGTAAAACCATCAAATGCAACGTTTTACGTTCTAATTAAACTGATTGAAATCTTCGAAAACGATATATTATTTCGGTGGGAAGTGCGCAATGATAATTAAACGAAACTAGATAGCAAACAGGAATATTGGAATATGACGAGGACACTCATTTGATTCGAATTGCGAACAAAGAGGATCTCTCTTTGTTAAATCAGATTAGAGAGAGTATTAAGCTCGATGACTCAACGGGTCATAACATAGAGCCATTTCTAACGTACGAAGCGATCATCCAAAGTGAAGACCAGATTTGTTTTATATTTCTTGATAATATTACCCCTTTGGGTTTTTCAAGCGCTTATCGCGCTGGACTATTTGAACCACTAAACGAAGCAACTTTAGATTTGTTTATAGTAAAGGGAGCCAGAGGAAGAGGTATTGGTTCTAGCTTACTGGATAAAGTAATCGAATATGTTCTTTGTCACCAAACATATAGCATTTTAAATGCCGGTGTTCTAAATAGCGCAACCGAAGCGATTGGATTATATGAAAGTAGAGGGTTTATTTCTCACAAATTGGAAGCAGGCGGAAGAACTATGAAATTAGAAAAATTGATTGAAACGAATTAAGGCGGGCTAATTGGAATATGAAACTATTTCACGGATCATTAATGAAGCAGGGAATTCCTAACTCAATATTGAAACATTTCGGCTCCCACTTGGCGGCTGCGCAACGGTTAGAAAGTATGTTCTCGGCTCAAGAGCAAAGGGCGTATTCGAGAGACGACACTTTTACGGTTATAAGCCTTCAAGGAGTACCACAAAGATCAGAAACTGTTGAACAGCATTTTGCGAATTTATTAGGAATTATAATATCGTTGAAGTAGAAGCTAACATAAACAATCCTCTTCGACTGTCTGATTGTTGGGATGACGACCCTATAGCAAGCGGTGGAATAAATATTTTTGCTTCATGCGAAAAAATTACTACTGGTCAATACAAGCAATTAGAAAAGCTATTTTCCCCCTTTAAAGGAACAATTTATCCAAAAGACGTACATTCCCTTTTACAGAAACAAGAAATTAACAAAATATACAAATCATCCAAAGCAAACCGACTTTTTAAGAAAGAATTAAATAGCCGTAAGAAAAGACTAATAGCTATAGGGGAGTATACTAAAGAGTAAATGTATCACGAGGCAGTATGGGTCAACTTAACCTTGAAATTTCGCCTATGGACTATTGAGAATGGATTCGATTCATTTGTTTATGAAAATAAAAATGAGGGGCAAGGTAAAGATAGTTATGTAACTCTACTGCAAAAGCAAATATCGCAAGCCACTAAAAAGTATACTTTTAATCAACAAAAGTATTTGGACTTAGTGTCACCGAAAATTAGAGATTTTATGATTAAATTGGGTTTGAATAACGGAGCTCAAAACACTGAGGGTGCAATATCTTTCGAGCCGCATGTTTTCTGGGCTGGAGAAGATCCTTTACAATTTTGGTGTTAGGAGATTATTGGAATATGGTATGGAATTGTACAAACTCAATAAAAGGTAATTGGCATGTGTGGTCGTTTTAATGTATCTGATAGTCCAAAAGTTCAGGCTCTATTAAATCAGTTGGGCGTTGATTCTACTAGTTGGCCGATCCGGTATTCAGATACTCATTTCGCAACCAATACTATATCGATTGTTCGTGAAATTAACGGTCAGCGAGTGGTTGTGGACGCGACCTGGTGGTTATTACTGGACGCCTGTGAGAATGGATTTAAGCCCTCTCGATGTACATCCTTTAATACTCGTTATGATAAATTAGATGTGCCTCGAAGTGCTGGATATCGAGCGTATCGAGATAGCCGTTGTATTATTATTGCATCCGGTTTCGGTGAAACTGAATATACTTACCAAGGTAAACGAAAAATCCCTAAGTTCTATCATAATTTTGAAGCTATTGATTCAGCCATCGCATTCGGTGGTCTGTGCCGCGAATGGAAAACCAAAGAAGGTGAGGTCCATTTGTCGTGTTCAATTATTACTAATCCACCACATCGTAAATTGACCCCGTACCATAGTAAAGCCAGCCCATTAATGTTACCTCAAACGGGTTCTTGGCTTGATACGTGGTTGGACAGAACTTTTAATGATACGAAATTGTGGTTCTGTCGCAAAATTTGGAATTGACGGAAAAACAACCCTTCCGAAAATATATTTACGCAACTAGGGCATAGAATTGCTCAGCAGGTGATAAATTATCAGACAGGTTTTTCCTCATTTGGCCTTTCTTAATCATTGCGACAAGCTCAATGCCCGCTAATGTTTTCTGCGCTGTATGGAAGTTTTTAAAGCCTAACATCGGCCGAGTAATGCGTTTTATTCGCCGATGGTCTTGCTCAACAATATTGTTTAAATACTTGCACTGACGTATTTTAACACGTCTATTATTGTCATGATTAAACTGTTTTATACCGGCTTTATTAGCACCACTTTTATCGATATTAATGAGTCCGGGCTTACTATTTCTTCCGATGGCTTTATTTAGAAAACGTCGCGCTGCCTTTGTATCACGCTTGGCGGTGAGGAGAAAGTCAATTGTATTGCCCTGCTTATCGACAGCCCGATAATGATATTTCCATTGTCCTTTCACCTTAATATAAGTTTCATCTAATCGCCATCGATTACCAGGTTGTTTCTTCTTTTGATGAAACGCTTTTTCAAGCTGTGGCGCATACTTAACTACCCAGCGATTCAGCGTGCTATGATCAATTTCGATACCGCGTTCTTTCATGATTTCCTCAATATTCCGATAGCTAAGCGCGTAAGCACAGTACCATCGGACGCATTGAAGAATAATTGATTGCGGTGTGTGTCGGCCTTTAAATGAGATCATGATTGGCTTATTGTTATCAAATTTTTAAGTTGGGGTTATACCGGGATCCCCTCCAAATGTGAAACATATCTCTGTAAGCCCCAGATACCAAGGCCTACAGAGCATGATGTTAAATAAAATGGGTCAATTACAATAACTTTTGTGTACTATTTGTACATTTAAGCGGCTAATTTCATATCAATTATTTCCGTTTCAATATTCCAATAGTCATCATTATCAGCCAAATCGTAAAAGCCATTTAATAGAATATGCTCCCACGAGGCGGGAGAAATAGATCTTAAATGCTTCAATTGGTTTTTGTTGTTTGTGTCAATACAATACTTTTTAAATGACGTCATGATCATCGAATTGTAATAGACAATACAATTAGCAAGTATGTCTGCGCAACTATTCCAGACTGTCATTTCTTCTGGTGTTGTTCCCCGAAATTGATTACCACCCAAAGAAACCAAAGCTCTTTTCAATCCCTGAAGCTGTTCTCCACGATTTAAAGATTCTTGAATAACCTGGCGTATCTGCTTGTCGTCTGCATAGTCCAATAAGTGTAAGCATTTAAATACGCGATTGTATTCTGCCAGCGCTAACATTGTAGAATTATGCTGTCGGAAGCTACAAAGTTTCTTCACTAACGTTGATTGTTGTACGGTTCTCATTCCCAAAGATAGCATAATTTTTACAATATTCTTCCACTCAGCCCTGATCAGTTTCCAATTAATTGACTTTATATGTGACAACGTTACTTCGTCGTCAATATTGACATTAAATTCTCGCAGAAACTTGTGTTTAAATCTGGCATAACGTGGCATAAATTGATAGCCAAACGTATTTAATATAGCGTGATTAAAATGATTACTTCCGTGTGTATCGGTCGCGACAGTGTTAGATTTCAAATCAGAAGTATTATTATGAACTATGTCAAATAAGTGATGACTTTCGTGAGATTTTGGTGGTATCAACTTTCCGCGAACAGCAAAGTAAGATGAAGACAAAGTATAAGCTATTCCCCCTTTCTTCTTCGCATAATATTTCGCCGCGCGACCTACTAATGGGTTTCCATGCTTACTTTCAATTCGCTGCCCATCTGCACTACTATGAATTTTACCGTCACTTAATTTGAAATCCTCGAAAATAGATAGTCGAGTAGCATTGCTGGTCAGTGTATCAATAGCCACCTGTAAAGCGTTATCATGGAAGCAATCATTTTCAATTCGTTTAAGTACTTTATATTTTTGATCTGATTGTGCTGAAAACTTATGTGTACCTTGAAACGTACCGTTAGCAAGGAGACAAGCTATCTTATTCTCAAGACTAGCTTCTGCACTTTTATACTTCATAGATATGGGTTTAAAGTGGTCGAGAAACTTTGTTTCTATATGAACCTTACGGATCACATTGATGATCGTTTTTCGACTAAATCGAGCGAAGAATTTCTCCGTCAGAATATCATCTTTTGCAATGACCGCTCGTGACCAGAGAAGCTTGTTGACATTATTTTTTCGTGTGATATATGAATTACTGCCATCATTAATCCGCTTTCCTACCAAAATCAATTTATTCTTAAATATTGTTTCAAGCTCATTTAGATGGTCATTTTTTGAGTCAACCATCCAACTCAAACCTACGTCCTGCAAATGCTTTTTACGTTGACGCCAAATTGTATTGTCGACAAGATAATCATCGAAACTGCGGTATTCCAAGCTGTTTTCGACAAATACCTCACCATTTAGAATGCCTTTGTGTATAAGTTTATAGAGATATAATTCATGTCTATGAGACATCATAGTTTGACTAGCTGGGTCGCCAGATGACTCTTCCTTTAGAAATTCCTTATCCTTTTTTGCCACAAGACGACCATCTATTATTAGTTTTTTGTTTGACGAAAGTAACTGCTTTGCAGAAATAATCTGCTGATTTAATACCGTGTTGCTACGACAGCGGAAATCAAGAACCTTTAACAATGGACGAATATTATTGACAACTTGTCTGAAGTTCTTGTCTATATATTCCCATTGAAAAATAGTTTTATCTGGTTTTATGTCTGCTAACTTCTGTCTAACTATAAGTAATCTTGCTTTTGAAATAATTTTAAATGCTCTTTTCCTTACAGAGCTAAAATCAGCATTATTAAGCTCTTCATTGAAAAACAAATCTATAATTAGTGGTAGAAATTCAACATCATCGGCCAACGCCAATGCTTGCTGTTTGACACGCTCATCACGATACGATTTTGACATGTCTTCAACTGTTCTATAGGCGACCTGATATGATACTGTCAGAATGTCATTTGATATGCGTAATCGAGTCACAACGAAGCATACCAGATAAATCAATGTTTTTTCTGGTCTCAACTCACGAAGTTCTCGACTGTTATATTTCTGACATCGCGTCGCATAATATCGTACATTCCCATCTGATAACTTTAGATCATTAATTACTTTTTCTGAATTCTTAGACAGTTCGGTTAACGTTTTATGACGGGAGATTTCTTTTCTATTTTCACCAAACTTATAGGCTTTCGTCAGTTTCTTAAGATCATTGAGAGGGGTTTGTCTTTTACCGCCCTCTAAAAGAAACAGGAAGGTTTTCTTAGCCTCGGAGCTAAGCTGTTTATCAATTAGTCGCGACATTCGAGTTTCTTCAGAATTAATCGCGTTTGAAATGAGTTTTTGCAATGTAGAGTAGTGTGGTACTGACACTTCTTTTGATTTAAGAAATAGCAGGGCATCCTGAAATAATTGTTTCTCATCAATATATGATTTTGCACGCAAAACTAAATGCTCTAACAAATCAAGCTCGGCTGCTTTATCATGGCGCTGATATTCATTGATATCTAAAACCATATTATAAAATCGACTTCGGTCTTTTCTAGTGAGATTTTTAGCCTTCATGTTAGCCTTTGGAAAATATCTATTGGCCACGTATTGAAAATCTTTAAAAATATCATTCCATCGATAAATAAGACAGACTTTCTTTGCTTTGAAATAACCCAACATGAGAATAAGGTGTATTCGATTCCTATATAAATTTAGTCGGTTGACATATTTTAATTCTGCTTCAGTAAGTGTGAAAAAGTATTCGCGATCATCAGCGCTAAATATTGGTACGCTGTAAAGATCTTGAACTTCAGGGAGTGACAAAATGGAAATGCGTTTGGAACGAGATTTCATGGATTCCCCTAATAATCTGGAAAAGAGGAATTTTCACACAGAATTTTAGTTAAAAATAGACTTGATTGAGCGACGTAGAGAGGCTTTGTATTTGACATAATTCTCTGTAGGCTATGCTATACAACGCCTACAGAGATATGTTTCACATTTGGAGGGGATCCCGGTATAACCCTTATATGAAAGCAGCAGTCAGTCATGTCAAAAAACCACCAATCCATTGACTTCAGCATTCTTGGTAGATAATCTCGGTGATTTTGACAAGGAATATGATTACTTCAAAAGTATTTGCCCCCTTGTCATCAACGTTTTCGCTGAATGCCTTCCGGTAGCTCAATAATACGGCGCATTTCTGCATCATAAAATTGACTGGGAGATTGGAGATAATCCAACAACATCTCAAAGCTATCCATACCCCAAAACAATTCGTCAGAGCCATCATTAACAACAAAAGACGGCACTCCAAATACAGAAGCATCTGCTGCATCCTGAGTATTTTTAATTAAACGATCTTTTATTGATTGCTGAGTAATGATCGAATTTAATTCGAATGTCTTCAGCCGACGATTAAGATATTGATTGGCTTCTTGTGAACCAATTGCTAAACCTTCCTTCCAAATAGTATCAAAAATGCTACCAATCGAATCCTGTTGATTTTCTGTTGCGATAGCGAGCCTGAGCGCAGCCAATGAATTGAAAGGATGTGCAGGCGGCATCGTAAAAGAAATCGCATTTTTGCGAGCGTACCAATAACAATACTTATAGGTAAAAGTTCGTTTAGGCGCTATCTCCGCGGGACCTACGTTTTTCCAGTGATTAAGTAGTCCTGCAAAAAGAATCGGTTTGTACTCAATTTCAATATCATCTGGCAATTCACTAAATCGCTGAAATTGTAAATATGCAAAAGGCGAAATAAAATCAAAGTACCAAGTTAATTTCATATTAACATCCTATTCTTTGCTAGCGGCTCATGGCCAAAATGATTGACTCATTTATCAATTTCTTTACATTCTTGCCAAAGCTTATTATAAACTTTTTGAAAAGAACCCAGTAATTTCGAGTCATTAGTTACGACAATATTTTCCTGATTATATTTGGATGCACTTCGCGTCCAGTTAAAGCTCCCATTGATCAGTTCATTTTGATCGACGATAGCGAATTTATGGTGCATATGATTAGGGCTTTGATCGATGCGGATATTAATGCCTTGTTTTTCCAAGGAATATACATCACTGCCTAAATCATCCGCTTTGTCATTATCGGTAATGATTCTAACAGCTACACCTCGTTTATACGCCTCTGCAATCGCTTTGGAAATATTGTTGTCTGATATGGTAAACACACAAATGTCTACTGAGATTTTAGCCCGGTTGAGCAATGCAATTATTTTACTTGCACATTGATCGCCCGGACTAAAGTAGCTATCGGATAAAATGACGGACGAGTGACGGACTGAGTCAATGGATTTAACAACATTCTCTAACCATTTGAGTGATGCATCATGATTTGGCTGAGATGAACGGAAATTATCAGCGACTAGTGAAAAAGCCCTATTTCGAATAAAACTCATTTTTGTAGGATCTTGTCTAAATTCTGCTAATAACTGCTTGAGCTCATGCTTTTCATCAGTCGAAAGTTTAAAGTCTTCGTAGCTTTCAAATAATGCGCTTTCTAGTTTTTGAGTAGACATGTTAATCCTTAATTAG
>CAZOBX010000060.1:16635-25669 GCA_964578045.1 uncultured Kangiella sp.
CCATTGCTATGCCAAAAAGTACCTGAATTATTGATATTCAAATCAGTAATTCTATCGGCTAGTCGACCCGCCGATAGCTCAGCAGAAATTTCTCCACCAAAATTGACCATTTCAGTTTGCACATAACCTGGATGTAACAAAGCCACTGCAATACCCTTAGATTTAAAATCGACCGCCATGGATTTACCAGCAATATTAAGAGCGCACTTAGACATTCGATAACCATAGGAACCACCCGAGGTATTATCTTCAATCGAGCCCATTCGACTAGTAATGAATGCCACTTTACTTCCCTCAGCTAGACTATCAAACAATACTTCAACGACTCGAATTGGGCCAAGGGTATTGACCATAAATTGCTCTGTCATTTGCTCATAATTCAAATTATCAAACGTCTGACTTCTTAGTATTCCTGCATTATTGATCAAGATATCAATTTTTCGATTTGCCATGACGTCTTTCAAGCGAGCCATACCTTCTGCTAATGAGACATCCACTTGATCAATCACTTCTAAAGATAATAATTGCAAATCTTGTGACGATTGACGGCAAACCGCAATCACTTCAAAACCTTTTTTCAGATACACCTTGCAAAGCGCTAATCCAATTCCTCGATTTGCGCCAGTAATCACCACCCTTGTATTATTCTTAGTACTCATCACTGTTCACCTTTTTTAGAGTCTCTAATTCAATCAATTCTAGTCGCTAGCTTATCGTCTTTGCAACACTCAATCTATTGATTAGTTCGCCATAAATTGTTATTTTCTAGTATAACTCACCTTTGCGGAGTTCCAAATATGTACAGTCGCCGTCATTTGATTAAAGTTTTAGCCGCGTCGCCACTATTATCGATGCTACCGACATTATCCCTGGCCGAAACTAAATCGCCAAAAATACTAAAACGCATCCCAAAAAGTGGTGAAGAGATCTCCGCTATCGGTATGGGCTCTTATCAGACCTTTAACGTCAATAACGGTCCAGCAGAGCTCGACAATTTACTTGATGTATTATCGAATTTTTTCAACGCGGGTGGACAACTAATTGACTCCTCACCGATGTACGGAAATTCAGAAGCCACCCTGGGAAAGGTTTTGTCTAAATTGAGTTTTAAACCAAATCTATTTGCAGCCAGCAAAGTTTGGACCTATGGCAAACAGGCTGGACTTGACGCTATCGATGTCACCGAAAAAAGAATGCAAGTCGAAAAAATGGACTTGATGCAAGTGCACAACTTAAGGGACTGGAAAACACAACTCGCGACCTTAAATGAATTAAAGGATTCTAATCAACTGCGTTACACTGGAATTACGACCTCTTTTACCGGTCAATATGATGACTTTGAGCAAGTAATGAAAAAAGAAAGTCTCGATTTTGTGCAACTGAACTATAACCTTAGCGCTAGAAAAGCAGAACGAAAATTATTACCATTAGCCCAGGACCGAGGGCTCGCTGTCATCGTCAATATGCCCTATGAAAAAGGCCGTCTATTCAGACGGACAAAAGGTCAACCCTTACCTGAAATGGCAAAGGAGTTTGATTGTCAGTCATGGGCACAGTTTTTTCTAAAATTTATCATTTCCCATCCAGCGGTTACTTGTGCTATTCCAGCCACCTCAAAAGCACATCATATGGTTGATAATATGACAGCAATGACAGGACGATTGCCGGATGCCAAAATGAGAAAAAAAATGGTGGATTATTTTATTTCGCTGTGATGTCTCAATCATTCGAATAACAGCCTTTTAGTAAGACTGACTATCCTCCCATGCCGTAAGCACCCTTTGTTCTTTTTCCGGATCAATTCCGGCCCTTAATTTTGCCCGCCGTTCTTCCAGCAAACTGACATACCACTCATAACAATCTTTGACCACCGTTTCCATTGGTCTTTCTTTTAAACCATTGGCATAGGCCTTTTTTGAACTCATGGTCCCACTACCGGCATATTCACCTTTCGGTGGGAGCCAGGTGGGCATTTCCTGCCACGGGGCAACTTCGTGTTTTTCCAAAAACTCCGTGGGTACCCAGACCAATTCGGCTTTGGGATTAAGTTCAGCCACACAGGTTTTTAGCAATTGACCGATGGTAATATCTGCACCATTCGATTGCGCATTGTAGGTGCCTAAAATTTGGTGCTGCAAACAATAGACCATCCATTCAGCCAAATCTCTCACATCAATATACTGAATAAAATCGCTGCCGTCTCCGGGAGCTAAAATTTTACCGCCTTTTTTAATCCGAACCGGCCAATAGGTGAAACGATCCGTCTTATCTCTCGGACCAACGATTAACCCCGGTCGAATGATTGAAACCTTACCCGGCAATTGTTTTTCCGCGGCTTTCTCACAGAGCGCTTTAAGCGCGCCATAACTTTCACCGGTAATTTTTTCATCCATTGGATCATCAATTTTTCCGGTTGCTGCTGTCTCATCCATGTTAACTTTCGACCAATCCGCATAAACCGAAATGGTCGACACGAATAGATATTGTTTAATATTATTTTTAAGTACCTCTAATGCCATATTCACTGAACGTGGAAAATAGGCTGAAGTATCAATCACTGCATCCCATTTTCTACCCGCCAATTTTTTAACATCATCGGTATTGCGATCGCCTTTGATGGTTTCAAGTTGGCTGAATAATTCGGGGTCCGTTTTACCGCGATTAAAGAGAGTCACATTATGACCCTGCGCCAGCGCGGCATTAACCGTATGAGGGCCCAAAAATCCTGTCCCGCCCAGGATCAAAATATTCAATTTCTTGCCGCTCGCCGAAAGCAGAGAAGCCATCGGTAAAGTGGAAATCGCAACGCATGTTAGAGATGCGTTCTTAATAAAGCTTCGCCGATTGGTCATCATTGAATCTCCTCTTTGCTCAAGTTTTCTATGGATTTGACGCGTCGCCCCAAATACAGTGCCAACAGCGACCAAACCGCGGCAATGGGTATCACAATCAAAGCAATGCTACCGATCGCCAAATGAAATGCGGTCAATACTTTTTGCGACAACGCGCCGACGGCGTCGCCCCCCCGATAGACAAAGGAATCAACAAACGTCTTGGCCTTGTATTTTTGCTCGCGGGGTATCACGGTAAATAAAATCTCTCTGGCCGGTTTAAATAAACCGTAATTAAGCGAACGGCGAACCGCCTGAAAAATAATAATCACGGTCAAAGTTGGCGAGAAGCTTAACGCGATAAATCCGGCCAATGTTAACAAAGGCAATCCCGCCAGGATAAAACCGATCCCGACTCTTTTAAGCAATTGTGCCGAAATAAATAATTGCATCAACAGGGTCAGGCTATTCGCCCAAAGATCGATATTGGCAAATAGCTGGGTTCTTTCCGAAGCATCATTGGTCGCTTCTGCAACCAAATGGCCTTGTTGAAAATAGAGAAAGGTGGAGGTTAATCCATAAAAGAAAATGTATCCGGCGATCGCCATAATATAAGGAGATGAAAAGGTAAATTTGATTCCTGATACCCATTCTGAAAATTTACTTTGATTCGTAATTTGTCGAGCTGGTTTGGCATCATCATGAGCTAACCTGGATTCATTAGAATTGTATTGTTTAAATTCAATGTCGATCCACTTAACAAATCTCACCGCTAACTCTAATACCACTACTGAAATCAACAACAAATAGCTTTGACCCAAAATGTCGATAAACTGCTGAGCAATAGTACTACCCAATATGGCGCCTACAGTGCCGCCCACCGCAATCATTGGAAAAAGCCGCTTGCTCCTGGCCATCGAGATGCCATCGGACATAAACCCCCAAAAAAGCGAGATCATCAACATATTAACAACACTGAGCCAAACATAAAAAGCAACGCCAACGTAAAACAGATTTTCGGCAGACACGGTTTTAAGCAAGACGAAAAATATCAACAGATTAGAAGCAATAAAGCGGTAGGCCATCGGTATAAACTGGTTTCTAGGATACTTTGAAACCAGCGCACCAATGACTGGAGCCAGCAATAACAAAGTTGTCATGGTACCTAAAAAGAGATAGGGCAAATCATCTGCACTACGTGAAATGCCCATCGTTTCTCTAATCGGACGTAAAATATAATAAGCGCAAAGTAATAGGAAAAAGTAACTGGCTGATAAGACGACGATGCGAAACTCGCGTTTATCCAGTGAAAAGAGTGGTTTTGCGAGACCGCGGAAAGGCATAATGAGCACTGTTATTATGATTAGTTTGGCTCACAGGCTACCACTAATACCCCATAAATCTCAACATAGCGGTTGTAAATTGATGTTGCTTGTACCCAGAAGCAAGGATTTTAATCAGTTCAGTCAAAATCCCTGTTTAAGAATACCCGATACTTAAGCGACTTTATATTGAACTCGATATCGCTTCGATAAATAAGCGATGGCAATTCCCCCAACCACACCGGGTAATATCCAGGGAACCACCTGTAATTGTCCTGTGAATATTTCTGCCAGAAAACGTCGCCCACCAAAAGCAAAGAAAGCAGTATAGGCACCAATACCCGCACCGATAATATTACCTAAGTGCTCAATCAACCATTCTCGCTTTTTGATGCTTTTCTTAAAAATATAGAAAAACAGGTTACTGGAAGAAACGATACACAAAATCGAAAAGATGATAAACAGTGTATTGCCTGAGCTGAAGCCAAAGTAACCGATCACTATGCCAGTCACTAATAAAAGTAGTATCGATGCCAAATGACTGTAGCTTTTCAAGATTTGTCGATCTTGCTTAGCGTTTAATACCAATAACGAATGTTTGACATTGGCAAAAACGAGCAGGGAGAGCATTAATAAAAACGCACTGGTCCGGCGGGCTCGTTCTACTAACTGCTGCAGCGCCTGTCCATCAAGTTCTGTATCGGGCGCTCTAATGGCGATGGGATCAATCAGCACCATCATACTCATAATGACCCCACTAATGGATACTGCAAACATCCCATAACTAAACGCTTTACCAAAGCTCTTATGAAAGGGCGAACCTTTTTTGGATAACATCGGCAGCCAAAAAACCACTAGACCGACAGCCCCACAGGTCACATGAAGGTAAAACAAGAACTGATGAATTCCACTAAGCATGGCTTTCTCCCACAAAATATCAATAGAGATTAACGAGAGGGTAATAGTAACGACTGAACAAGATTGTTAGCAGTGCTATAAGTCATCCATTTAAACCGTGACTTTTGGCCTATTTCGGTCAAGTACTTTTTTTGTCATAATAAACCCATGAATATTAAGACTCTTTCCAAACAAATGCCTGCTTTGGCGGGCATGGGTACTTGGGCAATGGTTTTTGCCCTCACCTTCTATTGGCTGCAAAGTGCGGCGGATAAATATAGTGATAATTCATTGTATATCGGTCTATTGTTTATGATTTATCTAACCGGCTTCATTCTGGTAACACGAGAGCAATCGACACCCAAAAAGCGTTCCACGATTTTTGTTCTTTTAACGGTGCAACTCTTGTCAGCATTTTCTCTCCTTTGGCTTCTGCCGCTGACCTTTTTAACGATATTGACCATAATCTGGGTCACAATATTGCCACATTATTTTACCCTTGGCCGTTCGATGGTGATCATGTTAATGGTAGTGGCCAGTTGGTTTTCTGTTTATGCGTTTCGTTGGCAAGAGAACATGTATTTTTCCGCGCTACTATTTGGTTCATTTCACTTTTTTTCTGTGTTAATGATGTATCATGTTCGAGTAGCCGAAGATGCCACAGCAGAAGCCCAACGTCTGAATACAGAACTGTTAGCAACCAGGCAGCTTTTGGCGGAAGTGTCCAGGCAAACCGAAAGGACTCGAATAGCCAGAGATTTACATGATCTACTGGGACATCATCTCACCGCATTAATCATCAATTTGCAGGTCGCAGGCCATATCACCGAAGGAGATGCCAAAGCCACGGTAGAGCAATGCCATTCACTCGCCAAACTTTTACTGAGTGATGTGCGTGAAGCGGTCAGCACGCTGAGAGAAAATCAAACCCTTGATTTTCGTAAAATGGTGGATTTATTGATCGGAAATATCCCCAACATGCAAGTCACCACTAAAATCGAATCACAATTGGATTTAGAAAATTTGAACCTGGCGAAAGCATTACTAAGTTGTATTCAAGAAGCTCTCACCAACAGTTTGCGATATAGCGGCGCGAGTGAATTTTGGATCACCCTGAAGACACTCGATGATCATTTGCAGCTGGAGTTAGTTGATAACGGGCAGATCCAGGGCGAAATTATCAAAGGCAACGGATTAACCGGTATGACCGAGAGAATTAATGAATTAAATGGCCAACTAGAGTTAGACAAAGTTCAAAACGCTTTACGGCTAAATATCAAGATCCCTTTGTCAACGAAAGTTCAAAACATATCAGAAAGCCAAAGGAAAATTCTTGACCCAGCCGATTTTGTAAAGGCCATTTAATGACAATAAAAATATTATTAGTAGACGATCAAATGTTAGTGCGAGAAGGCATTAAAAGTTTGCTCAATCTGTCCGATAAAGTTGCGGTAGTTGGCGAAGCTATCGATGGCAGTCATGTTATTGAAGCCATCGAAAATAGTCAGCCGGATGTGATTCTTCTAGATTTATCAATGCCGGTGATGGATGGCATTGCGACACTCCAGTTGTTAAATAAAAAGAGCGTTACCACCCCAGTGATCATTCTGACGACCTTTGATGACCACGAGTTTATTCTTAAAGGCATTCACGCTGGCGCCAAAGGTTATTTATTAAAAGATGTCTCTCTGGAAACGCTGATTGAAGGCATAGAAACAGTTTTTAACGGAGAGAGATTAATCCAGCCGGCACTGACCGAGCGGTTGATGCAAGGTTTGTCTGGATTTAAATCTGATTTTGATGCGCCGCAAATGATTGAATCATTATCACCAAAGGAACTCGAAGTACTGGGGCTGATGGCCAGTGGTTGTTCCAATCGAGAAATATCCACGGCCTTGCATAAATCCGAAGGTACGATCAAAAACCATGTGTCTAATTTGTTAGCTAAACTAGGCGTCAGAGATCGTACCCGAGCGGTCCTAATTGCCATAGAGAAAGGTATTTTAAAATAGCGAGAAATTTCTCCACGACTCAGCTATGTTCTTACAACATCTAGTTATTTAATGAGTTATTGATGACAAAGCCATCCAGGCGATCCAATTCCCGTTTACCCTTAAAAGTCAAAGTAAAAATAACCACCGAGACTTTTTGTGTCAGGACGGTGATGACCAAAGACTTTTCTGACGGTGGCCTTTTCATCCTTGATAGAGATTTAGCGAACTCGGCAATTGATAATGAACTAACCGTACAATCTGATGAAGGCATGGCAGATGCACCCATTATCGAGGCGAGAGTTGCATGGACCAATGATAAAGGTGCCGGGATTGAATATTTACTGAACTAAGTTCTAAGTTCTAAGTTCTAAGTTCTAAGTTCTAAGTTCTAAGTTCTAAGTTCTAAGAAATAGAATATCGCGCTGCGCTGGTGAAGACAAATTACATAGAGCTTAAAACCTATGAGCGGACGCCAAGGAATTAACTACTCTTGTTGATTGTTTTCTGAGATATCTTTTAACTTTTGCAGACCTGTCACAAAGCTATCCCCCACCAAAGAATCCATTAATAGTGCAAAATAATTGCCAATAATAATCGGTTCCATTTCACCCTTCATGGTCCAGGAGACCAAAGTCTTAGTACCTTTAGACTGGTAAGACAATCCCGCCTGGTAAACGGTCGGATCCCCTTCAAAACTCATGTCATAAACCACACCTTTATCAATAGAAGATTCAGTAAAAGTTAATTGTCCGCCGCCACTACTACCGACCCAAGATTGTGATGCACCGACTCCGGCGTTAATCTCACCAATAGTGGTTAGTATGCTAGGATCCAGCTCCAGCCAGGGTGACCATTTTGGCCAATTATCAAGATTATTAACGAACTCGTGAATGACTGCAGTCGAAGCATTGATTTCGATATCCCGTTTAATCTCTACCTGATTGGGTAAAATCAAACCAACCACCACAAAAAGTGCCAGGATAATACCGAAGAACTTTAGAAATGTTTGCATCATACAATCCTTTTTTATTGATTCTAATTGAGCTTGAAACAAAGAGAAAATAACTAATAGATATCATATCACAATCAATAACAATGCCAGTTAAAGGCGCGCCGCTATGACGCCAAATAGAAAATGGACAAAGCAGTTACTAACAACCTCAAACGCATTGGCCATCAAAGATACGAAATCTCTAACTGCCTATTTCGCATCTTTGATGGTTTAAGCTAATTTTAGCTAGCCCGTGGCTCGCAGCCAGAAAACTATTTAACCTCAACTCGGGATAAGAACAGCCAGAAAAAGCTTAATATCTAGTGAGTTACACCAAAACAATGAGGATTATTTTTAAATTAGCCAGTTAAATTTAGGCCAGTGCAACTATTTTAGTGGATATCAAGGCGAGTTTGCGTGGTAATAGGCAGGCTATTGCTAGCAAACTAAACGCTGAGAGCCGCTAAAATAGCCGTGCTGGATGGCTGTGCTTAAGCCGAATTGAGGTTATTTATTCAGAAGAACTCTGTTTGTTATTCCAATCAGATATCTTCTTTTTAGCGTATCGATAAATGTTGCTCCAAAACTCGTGGAAAGTCGCTCCGATAATAATGCCAATAATTAATTCGATCATATTTTCTCCCGTTTGACAATTTGACTAATTCGGTGGATTTATCTACAACACAGCAAAAATTGCGCCAGTTGCGTAACTGTTTGAAATTTGGGCGATTTCTTCATCGGTTAGTAGCTCTTCCAATAATCTCTGGTGATATTGACCACTTTGTGTGAAATCTAATCAGTTTAAATTCAACAGATCGCTAGTTGATTAATTTTTGTCCTCTTTAACCGTTAAAAACCTGCTATTTGTTTGATTTTTATACAAAAAAGAGATTTAGTTGAAAATCACACACAATTATTGGTTAAAAAAACCTCAATTTTTCGATGATCTCTCATTTCCAACGGCCATAAAAAGGTGTAAAATCTGGCGCTTTCTTGACC
>CAZOBX010000061.1:0-18892 GCA_964578045.1 uncultured Kangiella sp.
CTTTCGAATTCATTAATATTAATGAGCTTCCCTTATGGCCGTATTTATTACTCGAAGCACAACGAGAACAAAAAGGAAATAGACTGGGAGGACTTGGAAGCTTGTTAAATGCAGAAGTACTGAGACATTCAATGAGTTTGTCTGAAAATTCGATTTTTCAGTTGGCTAATACAACTAATCCAGATAAAGATTTATTTACCTATGAATTTGACTCGGTTATCGCACGATTAGGTGTTTTCGGAAAGATGCTAATAGATAGAAATCTTGTAGAAAGTAAGAATTTATCAATGTTAACTATTGCAGATATAATAAAGTAATTAAAGGAGAAATATATGGCTAGTAAAAGAGATTTTAAAAAAATAGAATCTTGGGCGGCAAGAGCATCGAATGATGCATCTGAGGTTATAGCGGTTAAATCAAGTGGAGCGCCTATAGAATTAGACGACTATATTCCAAGCAGTGATGACAATCACAAACTCAAATCTTTTTTACAGAGAGATAGTGACGATTATATATATCAAGATTTATCCGAAGGAAATTGGCATGGCTCCATTAAAAAAATAGCAAAATTACTTAAGCTGCGAAAAATAAAAGGAAAACTTCATTTGGTTGACGATAAAATAAATCACTCCGATATAAAAATCGGCCCGAGTGATAAACGTTGGAAAATTACTTCTTGGAGCGTAGAGCTTAAAAAAATTAATAATGACAACGGAGATAAAGAGGACGTATTTCGAGACACCATAATTTGGGAGTCTTTAGATGGAAATACTTCCTCACCTTTTACTTCTACACATGACTGGAGAATTTATAAAGATTAGTGATGGTGATGATTTGAGCGCAATGACTGGTCTTCGTATATTCTATTTACTATTTTTTATTTGCGTGTCAGTAGTACTCTCTTCTTTAGACGCAAGCGCTGGAAATTATAGTAAAGAAATCAAACACCACTTTAATTTGGCCCCTGGTCAAATTAAGGTGGTTTCAGTTTATAGTAATAGTTTCAATCCGAAAATATCTACTTTTTTACATGGCAAACAGTTATCTGTACAACAGGGACCTGATTCACAATCAGGAATAGAGTTTTCGGTGATAGGACCTTATAACAAAAGTACAGACATAGAATTTAGAGTTACGCTTGATTACCCAGTGAGCTCATCTTTACAGCCTGAGATAGAGGAGGTTAATGATTTATCTCCCGAAGAAATTGATGTTTACCGTAAATTATCTAAAGCGTCAGAACTTTGGTACTTACATACTGAAAAAGGTCGCAAACACGCAATTGAATTATTGCAACAGGAAATAAAAAACAAATCACTTGAACCAGAACTGATCAATAAAATAAAGTTTTCATTGGCCTATATGTTACTGGAAAATGGAAAGTTTGCGCTCGTTGAATCTCTATTGAAAACAATCGCCATATCGAAATCTCAATTGTACCCAATTGTCTTTTCTCAATCTGATAACTTGGAACTTCTATTATTAAGAGCCAATACGAAATATTTAGCTCATGATTTTGAAAATTCAATTTACCTTCAATGTCAATATCTTAACTGGTTATCTAAACTTCCCTCTAAACAGATTCGTCATAGATATATGAGTATTGTTGTTAAAGGATTGCTGGCGCAAAGCATCATTGAGCGAAAACGTAACCAAGAAACTAAAAAACATATTAAGAAAAGCATTTTTTTTAGTCAATATTTTGATCATTGCCGGGACGTAATCAATCAAGTTTGGGCTGCTAAATCATGGCAGTTACACGACTATCATTCTGGTCTTCGTCAACCCTTAGACGATGCCAAATTGTTATTGCAGCGCACTTTGATTGACGCGGCAGAATGGCAAGAACCTCGGTTGAAAAGTCAATTGCTAGGACAGCTGTGGTATTACTTCAATATTAAAGATGACCATATTCAGGCAGAGAAAATGGCTCGCCTTGCTATAAGTACTCATCTAACATCGGACTACAGTGAAGAGTTAGCTCAATATTATAGTTTTCTTGGAACCTCATTAATTCGCCAAGGATTATTAAGACAAGGGCAACATTTCTTTCGGCAGGCACTAATGATTGCAAAGAAAACAGGTAAAAAAACTGTAGAATCCAGTAATCTATTTAACCTGGCTTATAGTTATCGAGTGCTAGGAGATTTTAAATTGGCACACCGATATTTTTTACAATCCTTAGAGATAGACCAAGACACAGAGGGCAATATTGACTGGCAGAAAGGTGAGCATTGTAATCAAAACGCAATATATTCAGCCATGTCGGTAGTACAACTTGGAATTTTAGCGCGTCATGAAAACAACCTGACGGATGCTCTTAAAATGCACCAATGTAGTGAAAAAGTATTTAGCTATACAAATGAATATTATGGTTTGGTATCACAATTGGAAATAGGAAAGGACCAAATACAGCTGAAGCAATACCGGAAGGCTAAAATAAAAGCTCAGAAAGTACTAGAGGACGATAGGTTATTGTTGCCACAACGACTAGATAGCTTGTTAATTTTATTGGAAATAGCTATTACTCAACAAAAGGACGTGAATGTTAGTGATTTAAGCAAACAGCTGGCAACAGGGTTAGGTTATAAAAATATGGACTTCGATGTTGACAAGTTGGTTCCTATCTTTCCTATACGTCAAATCCAGATGTATCGGTTACTCATTCAATATTATTCAATGAAAAATAATTCTCAAAAGATCGACGCCTTTGGTGAAAGAGCATTAAGATTAATCGAATCAGTTAAAGGTCAATTAATTAGTACTCAGGCTTGGTCAGCAGCTCAATATTCAGTACTGGCTGAGTATGTTAAGGCGCTTTATCAATTAGATGAAAAACTTCAAAATCATCAAAAAATATTTCAGTTACTAGATAGTTACTATTCAATCAATCTGGATACTGACCGACTAAATTATCAAACTGACGCTGAAAAAATAATATTAACTGATGAACTTAAACAATTGTGGCATGCCAAGCTTGACTCTGAACGGGCAGTAATATCTTCATCTGAGAGCAATCGACCTTTGGCTCGTCAACTAGCTGATGCCGCAAACGAGCAATATCTGGCATACAGGAATGAATCGATAATTCCAACAACGAGATTGGACAAAGAAAAATTTAGTATCGCACAGATCCAAAAGCTCATGCCTGCTACGGATATTTTTGTTCGTTATTTTATTGACGATGATTTAAGCTTTGCATATGTACTGACAAAAGACCGTTCATTTATTCAACCATTGGCGTCTAAGAAACTCCTGAGAGATAGAGTAGAAGCATTGGAAAAAGATTTACACGAGAATACTAATATTCGCCAGTTGGTCACATCTACACCGTTGAATGAACTGATTCCTACATCGTTAATTCAATCTAAACAGTATAAGAGACTCGTTATTGTTCCTGATGATAACTTACATAGAGTACCGTTTTCGTTGTTAAATGTGGGTAAAGTTACTGGCGGATATTTGCCTCTCTCTTCTCAACTTGAATTAGTAAGGACCCATTCTGCGCAAGACTTTTATTCGAAGAAGAAACAAAATGAAAAGGTAAAAAAAGGACATATAGTGTTATTTGCTGATCCTGATTTCAAACACTCTAAGGCCCCTGCAGAATTCAATGCTGATGCAGAGGATTTTTACAATTGGTTAAGTCAATTACCTAGGTTATCCTACAGTGCTGAGGAGGCGAAGGGAATAGCTAAACTGTTTCCAAACAAAACAGTGATCTTAATGAAGGATAAGGAAGCTACAAATCAATTTTTGATGTCACCGCTTTCCCGAACTTCAAGTGTGTTACATATTGCAACTCACGGATACTATGACCCTAGCACGCCTGAAATTGTAGGTGTTGTAACCTCTGCGTCACAACAAAGTAATCAATCTTTGAGTGGTTTTTTGGGACTAGAAGAACTCTTAAGTCAGCCTTTTTATTCAGATTTGGTTGTGGTTAGCGGCTGTGAAACTATGCGTGGAAAATATTACAAAGGTTCAGGTAACAAGAGCATTACTAGAGGATTGTTAGCACAAGGAGCTCAATCAGTAATCGGAACTTTATGGAAAGTAGCTGATCGACCTACCGCTAAATTCATGACAAATTTTTATCGCAATTTAAAGCTGTCTAAGGGGGATGTTGCTCGTGCTTTGATGCTTACTAAAAAAGATTTTTCTGAACGGGGAAGATTTCGTCATCCCACTTACTGGGCTGGATTTGTGTTGGATTCGGTGAATCAAAATACCCAGGTTTTTTTATAAGAGCCCTATCCTACACTATATGAATAGAGAATGTTTTTAGTTCTACTTATTTATGCACATGAATTAAATCTATCGAGAATAAAGTTCACTTGGTCTATCGAATGACGGTATAAAACTAATGACTTCGTCATTGAGGCCATGAATTAACGTCTTCTTGAACCCCTATTTAATCAAAGGTGGGTGAGAGATGTGGTTTGTTCACGACACTATATAGAAACAATAGACTTTATATAGTTATTTGAATATGGAAAAGACATCAACTAAAACAGTTAAAGAAGAAAGTGAACTACTTCGGTCACAAGTCAGACCCCATGTGACTTACCTTGTTATTACCATTTACACTTTTACCACGGCTTTCGCTGTGATGTTATTGCTATTCAATAGTCAATACTCAGAAGCATTAGCTCTCCTTTCAGGGCTGTCTGCTGTAGCAACTGGAATTGTTGGGTTTTGGTTTGGAAGTCGAGGTAAAGGTGGTATTCCAAAGCCAGGCGCTGATGATTTTATTGCTTCAGCTGAAAAATCAGCTGACAACACTCTTAGTAATGTTAAATCAGCCTTATTGAAGATTAAAAGAACCATGGGTGAGCTTGCTGTAGCTATGGGTAAACCTACTGCCGGAGAATTAATAAAGTTGCTTGAAAATCCAGGTAAACTTAATGATATGGAAAAAAAGAAGATTGCAAGTTTTCTTGAAACTGATTTAGCAAAGATATTCACATAAACGTTTATAAGCTTGCATTGTTTTTTACCAATTAACACAATACGGGAACACGAAATGATCATAAGAAAAAGCGCGACAACAATGGATGATAACGACTGGAATAATTTTGCAAAAGCACTTGTTCTCATGAAAGCCGAAATCCTAAATCCCACTGCCAACCGAGACGACCAAATCAATGTTTACGATCTTTTTGATGCTATTCACGTTGGTATCAGACGGGTACGTACCCCAAATGGCGGCACTACCAATATGGGACATAGAACTGCTGGATTTTGCCCGTGGCATCGAGAGTTTATTCTAAGATTCGAAAAAGAAATGCAGAAACGCGTTCCTTCCAGTTTCCTTCCATATTGGGATTGGACAGATCACCAAGGTACAACAAACCTTTTTGTTAAGGAAAAACTAGGTGAAAGGACCGGTCCAATTATTTCGGGATACTTTGCACATGATGCTCCAGGAACAGGCTCAAATACTTTACCACGTCCAGCTTGGTGGCCTCCTGCATTAGAAGGATGGAGAATTCCTCGACAGCTGCAATTCATGATGGGTCAGGGACTGTATAGAACGTATGATTCAAGAGAGTTAGCCACAGCAGATCATATTGATGTCGTTAAGAAAACCGACGCCTATGAAGGGGGGCCACAATTGAGATGGGTAGAGCCAGGTACTGGCCGAATTATCATGTTAAGTGGTGGATTCAGAAAAAGATTAGAGGGTGGTTCCGGTGGTGTTCCACGGACGCATAATTTTGGTCATGGCTGGACTGGCGGCCAGATGGGAGATCCTAAGACATCGCCCCTAGATCCTATATTTTTTCTACACCATTGCAATATTGATCGTATATGGAATGAATGGCAAGTAGATGATGGCCATGCTGGAATAAATTTCTATCCAGCGTCTGGTTTTGATCAAGGACACAATCTAAAAGATTCAATGTGGCCTTGGGTAGGTGCAGCACTGGGTTACACCAGTTTAACAAGTCCAGCAGGTATACCATGGCCAGACTTCTCGGCTGAAGATCCAGTAACACCAGAAGATGTAATTGATATTACTACTTTAAGATACAAGTACGCATAACAGACAAATAAATCAACCGCAGGAATATGACAAGTCGAGCCAACTGTGTGATAACACGACTATTGAAAGATTACTTTCAGGACTCTACTTGTTTAAAAACAGCCTAAATAATAAATGGGAAATCTTCTGATGGGACAGAAAATCAAAATAAATAGCGCCGGAAAAATCGCGGTTGTCATGGGTAATGTCAGCCACACCAAAACCAAAAATCACGTTAGTTATGAAGTTGAACTACATATTTCATTTAAAAAGGGAAAAATATGCAAATTATTAAAATTATTAAAATTATTAAAATTATTAAAATTATTAAAATTATTAAAATTATTGCCGCTTGCTCGCTAATTACTCTTGTAGGGTGTGTTGCCCCTGGTTCCACAACAGTTAATGAGAATATTCCCACGCGTGGAAAATACACGACGAGTAGTTTTTCCCCAAGCGGCATAGAAACAAGAATCTTTATCGAAAGCTCATGTCTATCAGGAAAGACACCAGCAGGTGTTGGATCGTTTCTAGGGGCGTTCATCCCTTCTACGATTGATTTTGTCGTTGATAGTATTGTCGGTGCAGTGCAAAAAGCAGGCGAGGATTCCCTGTTTAAAGCCTCGGCACATACTTCATCAAGACCGAAAGAGCACAACAATTTTTACCAGTATGATAAGAATGAAGGAGAGTTTAAAAGCGAGCCAGCATCAGGTTGTATCGTTATTGTGGCAGGGAAATTTCACAGCGAAGGATCTTCACAAAGCGCCAAAACCTATAAAGCGCCTTTTACATCGATGGCAACGTTTTTAAATGACTATAATTTAGCCGAAGAACCCGCCCTATACTTTGAAGCGGTCATTGAAAAAAGAACGGATACGGGGTTATTTCGACTCGTGCCTGTATATATGGTTCAAACGAAGTATTTACACAAAGCTGACAAGAATAGCAAAACCCGTGATCTCGTAATGGCAATTGACTTTCGCAAGCCCGGTACCTCGGAAGAAGGTGGTGCCATTGGTTCAGTCTTATTTAACCTGAATGACCTTGAATTGAAGAAAGAGTATTCTGGAGAAGCTTTAACTCAGTTGAAATCCGTGTGGATGAAGTTACCTGCTGTAGAAGACAGAATTACAGCAATTCAAACATCGCTGAAAGCCGTGAAAGGAGAAATCAAGACAACAACTGATTTGATCTGTGCTTTCACTACTCAACAAATAGCCAATGGCTCTGGTGAAGTCTATATAAAAAAGGCAGATGACAAAAATTGCAAAAAATATTTATGGGCTGATGAAAAGCTGGGCACTAAAGTCAAATACAAAGAATCGCTTAAAAATGTATCCACTACAACAGCGGACCATCTTACAAAAAGCAATACCGCGGTCGCTGATGCACTAAAAAAGACCCCCTTAGCGAAAACTGCTAAAGAAGCGGAACATGTAAAAATGGCAGCTATAGCTGAATTGACACAACGCAAAGCTATCGGCCCACTGATTGATAAACTAACGTCGTTAAAAGATAAGCAAGATGTTCTAAGTGCAAAGATGGAAAATATAGGTTTGTTTGAAACATACATGGAATTGGTGGAAGTATTAGAAGGGAATCAATTTCTTAAAGCGCTTGGCAAAATTCTCGGCGACAGTAGTGCTACGGTGAAAACCTATTTAAAAGATCGTTATGACCCTACCACAGTTGCTGCGGCTAAAAAGCAAGCTGGAATTGACGCTGAAGCAAATAATAAGGTCAGATTTACCTTAGAAATCTCATTGCTTGGTTATGAGAAAGACGTGGTATTAGCAAATATTGCTCTTGCGGCTGCTAAAAAAGACACAGAAATAGCAACTGCTAAAGCACAATTAGCAATCGCTTTGGCAAATGTCGCAGAAACAAAGCGTTTAATTTCACTACTTTAAATTGTAGGGGCTTCTATTAATACAATGGATATTTTCGTTTATACATTAAGAAATCAGACAAATTATTCGAATCGTTTTCTCAAACGGACAAGCGCCACAGGACGTGAAGTTGACGACGTGCCAAGTAATGTCAATGAAATTAATTTCGCATTCGACTATTTGACTGTGGGTAAAAACTTTTTCAAAAAAGTACTAGCTGCTCAGGAACTTGATGAAGATATCCATTGTTTAACCAATTACGGTAGGAAAAGAAACCACGCAGAATGGGACAGGAGCTTTATCGTACTGGGCAAAGGCGATGGCCGTATATTTACCGACTTAGCATTTGGTCTGGATGTGGTTGTTCATGAGCTCACTCATGCCATCCTTAGTTGGTCAAAAAGATTGACTTTGGGCGGTCAAACAAGAGCAGTCAATGAACATCTGTGTGATGTTATTGGCTTAGCATGCCACTATGACTACTTTAACGTTCCTTATAAAAAATACGATTGGTTGTTCGGCAAAAATGTCATGTTTAAAAAAGAAGGAATAAGCAAATACAAGGCGCTTCGTGATTTCTCCAATCAAACTAAAGTTTATTATGGCACCAATCTAACTCCTGATTTCAAAACATTATTAGAAAAAGTTGGGAGGTTAGGTCGTGCTAGCGAATATCAAATGATGGCTCCTCTTAATCACTGCTTCTATTTGGTGGCCGATGAAATATCAGAGGACATAATAGAAAGACTTGTTCCACTATGGTGGAAGGCTGCCGAGGGAGTAAAAACAAATTGCACGTTGAATGATTTTTGTCAGTCTTTGATAAAGTGCGCAAATGAGCCTGAATTTGAACTCGGCGACCAAATGCAAAATGCATTGAACGTTATTAGATTTGATGTTCTGCAAGCCGGTTAGTTTTTAGTATGACTATTATCTAGCTACAATGGTGAAACAAGATGAACTATGACAATATTGACCTTTTACTCCATACATTATTTTTAGTCCCTGTACTCGCATTTCTCGTTGAACGAGTATTGGCTATTATCTTTGAAAGCCCGATATTTATAAAATGGTACGAAGATCGAAAGCTACAATCCGGGTCTTCAGTTAAACCCGTGGTCGCAACTATCTTATCGGTTGCGGTTACACTACATTGTGAAATAGATTTATTAATGGCTATCAAACAGGAATCAGTGGGCAATTGGTTCGGCTATCTGATGACCGGACTTTTGGTTTCAAGCGGAAGTAAAGCTTCTATCAAATTATTCAGAGACGTGCTTAATCTCAGAAGCACAGTTTATCAGGAATATAAAGATAGAGAATTTGACAGGAAGAATCAATCTCCGATACCAGAATCATTGTGTGATTCAGACAATACCAGTAGTTGCTTGAGACCAGGGAAATAGCTATAGTCCCTTCATTTGTTAATAATTCACTGGCCTAATAAAATCATATTACCTACAATTTACTACCGCAGAACAAGAGGAACAAGAGAGTCAGATCCTGAGGAATCCCCACGAAATATAAAACAAATTCAATAAGATAGCTAAAATAGAATGAACTTTCATGGCGTTTGGTGATCAGATCTATCGCCAAACACACCTGATAAGGAAACACCATGAAAGTCGATACTATATTGAATGATTTTGTTTTTGATGTCACTCCTAATATGTACCAAGTCAGAAGAAACTGCTTGAAGGCCATACTCAAAAGCCTTCTATTTGGGGCTAATTTAACCCTTACAAGTTTAGGTCGTAATATTTCAAGTTTAACCAGTGAGAAGCATCAAATTAAACGAAGCGCTCGTCTAATAGGAAATCATCGCCTGCATCTTGAACTCCCGGCTATTTATCGAGAGCTCTGTCTTAAGTTAGTTCATGATTTAACACGTCCGATCATTCTCGTTGATTGGTCGGACTTAGATGATAGACAAGCGAACTTTCTGTTACGTGCGTCTATAGCTGTCGACGGTCGGTCACTCACTTTACTCGAAGAAGTTCATCCTTTGCAGAGGAAAGAAAAACCCGAAATCCACCGCGTTTTCATTCACAAACTTCTAAGAATATTACCCACCCGTTGTAAGCCCATCATTGTCACCGATGCGGGATTTAGAAATCCTTGGTTTCAACTCATTCGTTCAGTTGGCTGGGATTTTGTCGGGCGAGTAAGGCAGAGAACACACTGCAAATCCTTGTCAGATAGCGTTTGGTACCCTAACAAAAACTTATATTCAAAAGCGAAATTAAGGGCAAGTTATCTTGGTCATTTTGAATTGTGTAAGAGGAATAGTATCGAGTGTGAAATGGTTATTGTGAAAAACAAACTTCAAGGCCGAAAAGATTTGACCGCTAAAGGCGACCGAGCTCGCTCATCAGGTCACTCTAGGACTCATGCAATAGGCCGTAGAGAACCCTGGTTAATTGCAACATCTTTAATTTCAAAACAACGGAGTTTTGCCAAGAAGGTGATTTCAATTTATTCCACAAGAATGCAAATTGAAGAAAGTTTTAGAGACTTAAAGACGGGACTCGGTTTTACACTATCAAAAACTCGGAAGCGACCACCGCTTAGGGTTCTTCTGATGTTGGCTAACCTTACCCAATATCTACTCTATATTATGGGAATTCTAGCTGTGAATACTGCTCGACACTTAAGTTATCAAGCAAACTCAATTAAGACTTATCGAATTCTATCGTTCGAATTTGTAGATATTAGAGTGTTAAAAGACCAACAGTTTAAGTGTAGTAAAAATGAATTCGTAGCAAGTTTAAAATCCCTCCATAAAATGATTAATAAAAATAGCGTATTATGAATATTCGTGGGGATCGCTCAGGATCTGACCTGTATAGTTCGATGGGTTCCTACCTAAAAGTATAACAGGTCTCGTCGCATTTTAAATAACACAGATTTGTACATAATTTTCTGAGCTAATGTAAGCCCACTCAATTAGATCTGAAAGCTTACATTATTAAAACGCGGCATAAGCCATTATCGTTCAAGCAGTAATTTTTCTGTAGCGCTAAGCAATAGGGACCGCAAAATAAGTATTGGTTATAACTTTAGCAGTCACGTTCAATTTTTAGACAATCACGAACAAAATATGAACTATTCCGACAAAACTATGCACTATTTAGACAAATTGTTATTTAACTTAATTTGTTATTATTTTTCTGCTCCTTTTATGTAAAGTGAAGAACAAAGCGAATGAGGAATTGTTGTTGATTTAACTCGATAGAGCAAAGAAATGAAGTCGTGCAAAATTTATTAATTTTATGATAAGAGTAGTAAGGAACAACCTACCCTGAAATTTTTCTTAGAAATGAGCCTAATTTGTCTTATTTGGGAATGTTCTTTCATATAGGTTTAGATGTGGTTGAAAAATAATATTATTAGGTGAGATGATTTTAATGGTTGGCGCACTAACCATGTAAGAGTGAATAGTCTATTAAAATGAATCAAGAACAGAAAATATAAACTATTCAGACAAGTTGTCGTTTGGCGCGATTTAAGATTATTTGTCTGCTACTTTCAATTGGCGTTAAGAACAATAGGAGTGAAGAACTGTTGTTGACCTGGTGCAAGAGAACTATGGAATTAATTTAAACTGACCCTAGAAGTTTGGTAAGAGTAGCAATAAAGACTCGAACCCAGAAAATCACAAATCTCTATCATAATGATGAATAATGGATTCTGCAGCTTATTAGAATCTCAATATTATTTTAGAAAATCTTTCAAGACTGCCGTTATGTACTGCAGTCATAATTCAAATGCAAGTAGGAGTTTCAAATGTCTGTTAATTTAAGAAAACCACTGGATTTAAATACACAGGAAGGGCTCGATTTCTTAAAGGACCTTCAAGGAAATATTCTAAAAGGACATGGTCGAGATCACGCTATGCACTTATTCATTTGTTTTGGAAAGCCAACCGATGAAAAGAGTCATGGGGAAAGTATATCAGGTGCGCGCAGGTGGATTAATGATATGGTTTCAACTCAGATCACTTCGGCTGATGATCAAAGAAACGACCCTCAGAAGCAAACATTATTTAGGATGTTGCTTCTCAGTAGTTCGGGATATGAATTCCTTGGTGAACGCAGACCACGTGACGGTGCATTTCGAGATGGAATGAGAGAAAGAAGGAGTCGACTTAATGACCCGACGTTTCAACAATGGTCTCCTAAATATAAACACAAAGAGGAAGAAATTCACGCGTTACTCATTGTTGCAAGCAAAAATGCTGACGAACTAGATCAGAACAGAGCAATTATAGAGCATGAACTCTCAAGATTTGGAGCTTCTATCTCAGTTGATCAACGCGGCGTTCAACTACGTGATAATGGTCACGCTATTGAACACTTCGGTTACGCAGACGGAGTGAGTCAACCTGAGTTTTTTGACGATGGCAGTCCCGAAGCAGAAAAATATGATCAACGTACTCCATTAAAGTTAGTCCTTGAGAAGGATCGACATGGCGACAATGGCTATGGCAGTTTTTTCGTCTATAGGTTACTTGAACAAAATGTGAGTTCTTTTGATGCAGCTGTAACTAGGGTAGCAAATGAACTAGGGCAGAGTACTCAGTTAGTCGGCGCTATGGCTGTAGGACGATTCAAAAACGGAACCCCTGTAACAACACATAGCACGCCTAAGCTCGTTTATAATCCAAAGCAAGACGAGAATTTCAACTTCGATAGAGATGATGGTGATAGATGTCCATTACACGGACATATACGGAAAACCAATCCTCGCGGTTCGCTAGGATTTTTGACCAATATTCTGGCGCGTGAGCAGAAAAGACGTATCGCTCGACGCGGAATAACTTATTCTGACAATGAGAATAATACGGTAGGCCTAATTTTCATGTGTTTCCAAAGCGATATCAAAGATCAATTTGAATTCATGCAACGAACATGGGCTAACAGTCATAACTTTAGCAAGAGGGGAACTGGTCTTGACCCAGTGATCGGTCAAGACGGTGGTCCTCAAGAACCCAATGATTTTCCAAACTGGCCAACAGGATATGGTTCCAATGGAAGAAAAAGAATTCGATTTGATGAGCATGTGAAGTTTCTAGGAGGGGAATATTTTTTCGCACCGAGTATTTCGGGACTCAAGGATTTGTCATCTTCAGATTAAATTCTCCTGAGAAAAGGATAGTTATTATATTTCTATCCCTTTGAAGATCTTAATAATGTTTTTGAAAAAATAGACGTAGTAGATTTTAAATGAAATATTTAATTCAACAGCGCATAGATATAAATAGCCATTTGCTTTGTACGCAATTCAACGATTTGATTGATGAAGTCTTTTATGATTGTTGCTCGTTTTTATTAACCTTGTTTTGTTTGCACTTTGATAAGCAAACTTAAGTCCTTAACGAAGGGGAATATTAATTAGAACAACATACAAATATATTTGAGATCCAAATTCAGCGAAGTTTTAGTTTGCGCGATTACCCATAATACTATGAAAGGGGTTTCGCATAGATGTAGAATGTGATTTATTACCAGGCGTTAATTCGCAAATATTATCTAACGAACCGGTATAAAAACGGCGTTTCCATTACGCGATAAAGTAATTGCCATTTGGGGAATACGTTGTTCCTGATAATGTAATAAATATTTTCTTTTCTATGGAGCGCTTACTAATTATTTTTGCCCAACTATAAATTGATTTCCACCGGGCGAAATCAATATGAAAATCAATATCAATAAATAGGAGAAAAAGATGGCAATAATTACTGATGTAAAAACAATTTGTGACCGTTTAGCTCAACGCGGCTGGCAAAAGCTTATACTACAAGTGACAAAAGGAGACCTTGATATTAAGCAAGCATCTGAAATACAGCTAAAGGACTCGCTGGCTAAGACTTTGAATCAGATTGATCGACAAGCAGCTGGATTCACCGATTTTAACAATAGCGGCCGGCAAGGTATAACTGCTGGAAAACCATCACAAAGTTTACTCTACCATGCATTGGCCTCGCCATTAGTACACCCAACGACTACTGGTAAACCTTCTACAAATAAAGCCGATTACCCGACAATAGAGGAGCTAGATACACTTGAAAATTATATTTACAGCTTGAATAAAAATAGTGTCGATTTGACAGACGCTTTTGCTGTTGTGTTTGCTTATCAGTATCGTGTAGGTAATCGCACCGCACATTTAAAATATGCAGACTTTGCGTATTCTAGAACAGGCCTTTCAAGAGTGGGCACTGTTGATTCAAACTACGTGCCGAATCAACGTTCATTTTGGGTGTTACCTGAGAATGGTACTGAAGCAATTTGTACCTCATCCTGTCGTTACGGCGTATTCCTCGCTAAAAAAGGAGCGGCTGGCTCGTTAGGAACCGTTCAAGGTGTTTCACCCGCAAATTCAGGCGATTTTTATTTTCCAGTTCATAAATTATTTAATGGCGATGAATGTATATCCGGGAAAAATTTACAACTTGATTACAAGGAATATCATGTGAACGAAAAGTTAAAAAAATTACATGATTTATCTCTTTCACAAGGCGGTCTTCCGTTGCCAGCAGGTTTTGATACTAATAAATCACCCTACTTACGCGATTCAAATAACTTCCACCTAATCAATTTATCCACCGTTGGATCGTCTGCTGTTCTGTCACCCGTACCATCTGCCAAGTTGGTGAGTATGGCCAGTCAGTTTAATACTAGCTCTAATCAAGATGAAGTGGTTCACTTCTTTGTCCCTCGGGAAATGCTCAATAACCGTTTTTTAGGGTCCTTTCGGGTTCCCAGTCAGGAAAGAGCACGCCCGGCTCCTGAATTTGTTAATATACGTCAGGAAATTGATCCTCTAGCAGGGGTCAATCAAACACCCAATGATCTCAATCAACTCCCACAAGCAAATTTTACTGTCAAGCTCAAAAAAGGCGGTTATATCTCCGCCCACTTTATTGACAATACCTGTGATGGTGTCCTTGAAGCTGTGGTCAACGGATTGCCTGCAAACATAGAGCACAAGCCTGCTTATTCACTGGTTACTGCCCCAGATTTTTTCCCCCTGGCCGATCAAATTGAGGTTGCCACCAACAATAATATCTCACAAACCAAACCGCTTTCACAAGAAAGAATACCAATTAATCCCGATTTGCCGCTGCCAAGCAATCCAGGTGTTTTAGCCTTTGACCGCAATGAATTAACAACAACCGCAGTGGTAGGCGAGCTTGCATTTGGAACGGCGCAGACAATTATTGGTCAAACAAACCGTATGGTCAGTATATTACCGGACGGCGCATCGGGCGTTTTTGCGCCAGGCTGGGATGTATCAATCTCGCGGGATGGAAATGGTGAATTTCTCGATTCATCAGGGTTAGGATCCCCATTTCCAGAAGATGCCAAACTATGCGCTGCAATTTCATCATACTGGCCAGCGGTAGCTCCTGATATTGCACGAACATTTGGAAACAAAAACTGGCCTAACCAAATCCCTATGCTAGATGAGGAACTTGGATATCATCCAAATCATCCAGATGTGTTAGCAACTACACAATCCGCATACACTGGCTGGGACGGTGAATCTGGCCCTTTCATTGATACCATTAATGGCAATGACGTCGTTAATTATGTTGATATTGAACGATCAGACTATGTGGTTCATGCATTAAATAACCGCATTAAAGTGTCGTTAACCTCGCATATCCAATCCGAAGATCTGCTAGAGCGTCATAATGTTATCAATGTATGCTATAACCAATCAGGTGTTAGAAATGGAAATAATTCTTGCCTGGTCACCTTCACTGCAGTAGCTGATTGGCAATCTCATGGCGCGTCCTTTTCCTCTATAGTGGGTCGTGGTTATTATGTAGAAATTGCCGAAGTGAATAGCGCTGAACTCAGTACCGCAGAGCTCATTCGAAAAGCAAGAACAATCACAACCTTGCACAAGTTTGAAGTCAGTGGTAATGGCGTTGCCTACACCAAAGGAAACAATCAAACTGTCTTACGTCATCCTTAATTAGATGAATATTACCATTGTAGGAGCTGGCCCTGCTGGCTCCGCTTGCGCCATTCAACTGTTAAAAGCGGGATTCGAAGTTACATTATTAGATCGCGAGAAATTCCCTAGATCTGCGCCGGGTGAAACTTTGCATCCAGGCATAGAACCATTATTGCGGCAGCTAGATGTATTTGATTCGGTAAACACTAAGGATTTTATTAGGCACAAAGGAATTGTTAACGTCTCTGAAAAAGAAACTGTTTTTACTCCCTATAATGAGGAACAAATTTGGAAAGGTTTTCAGTTGGTGAGAAAAGAATTTGACACCATTTTGCTAAACAAAGCGATAGATTTAGGAGCCGAATTTTTGGCAGAAACCACCCCAGTTTCAATTGAACTAAAGCCAAATGGTTTTATCGAAAAGGTTTCTACAAACGACAAAACGCTAAAGGGCGATTTTTTTATTGATGCGACCGGTAAACGAGCATGGTTAGCTAATAAGTTGAGAATCTCATTTGGGCAGCATTCATCGAAACAAATTGCCTATTATGGCTATGTTGAAGTTGGTGGTTTTAATGATATGGAAAACCCAAAAATTATCTGGGATTCTGAAGGGTGGACATGGCTTGCCAAAGTGAAATCGAATCTAATCAGTTGGGTAAGGCTGGATCTTAAAGGACATAGAAAAAAAGACAAAGATTGGCTACCAAAAGAATTGACGGGTGCAAATGCTGTCGGAAATAGAAAAGCAGTAGATGTGACTTGGAAAATTGCAGATGTTGTATCAGACAAGAATTATTTTTTTATTGGTGATGCTGCTTTTGTCTTGGATCCGGCATCCTCTCATGGAGTTCTAAAAGCGACAATGAGTGGAATTATGGTCGCCCACTTAATTAGACATGCTAATAGAACGGGGTTAAAAGAACTACACAAAACTTACAATGATTGGCTAAATGAATGGTTCACAAGCGATAAGGCTGAATTAGAAACGTTATATTCAAAATATTTGGCAGATAATAGTAATTTGTAACATAATTCCGATCGTCGCTACTCTCTGTTTGTATTATTTCGGTCAAGCATTCCGATCTAAATCAGACTGCGCATTGTTACCTAGAAAACGCCAATAATAAAGGATTCTCATCACTTTAAAACATAAGATAATTTTGAAGTGGTTAGTTTGCTTCATTTGTTCTGTTTTCTTAATTATTGCGAAAATAATTATAAGTCATTACAAACTCAAAATAACAGCGGTATAGACATCAATGGCTTGCCATAGATTTTCTAATCTAAGATTTTCGTTCGGCCCATGTTGATTGTTATCATGATTAGCAATTGGCAAAATAATAATCGGTGCAGCGACCGCTTTTTCGAATAAATAAATTGGTAAACTACCCCCCATAGTCGGTGTCATTAACGTTGGATACCCATCTAACTTGGTTAAGATGGTCTTTAATGTCTTCGCGATTGGGGTATCTAGTGAAGCTCGAAAAGCAGGATAGCCAGATTCTTCCCAATTAAGCGTCAACACTTTACTCTGTTGTTTTAACAATTCGGCAGTGGCTTTCTTATCGGTAATAAAGTATCCCAGCGATTCAAAATGTTTTTCCACTAACAACATTACTTTTTCAGGTGACTGATTAGCTACCAGTCTGAAATTGATCGACGCTGAAGCTTTCGGCACTAGAACATTTCTCGTTTTTTGTCCTGTACTACCAACTTCAATTCCGGTTATCACCACCGCTGGTTGCATGATAGCTTCTTCGACCCGGGTAT
Organism: uncultured Kangiella sp.; assembly: GCA_964578045.1. GTDB lineage: Bacteria > Pseudomonadota > Gammaproteobacteria > Enterobacterales > Kangiellaceae. The sequence goes on from CAZOBX010000061.1 coordinate 17,662, forward strand.
TAGCAAGTCGCGACGAGTGGATAGCCAAGTCAGATAATAACTGCTGTTGTATGTTTGGCATGGCGTCGATGGCTTGTTTTTCCTGCGCTGTCATTGGACGAACATCATCATAATAATTCTTAATTGCGATCCGACCTGACTGATCATGCAGACTGGCTAATAGAGTTGCCATTTGCTCGGCTGCATTAGGCGCCCAATTTCCGTAGTGTCCGCTATGTAGTGGGCTTTGAGGACCATAACTGGTGATGTTTAATCCGGTGACACCTCGAACTCCAAAAACTAATTGACGTTTTCGTGATTGATGCATCGGGCCGTCACAGAAAAGCATTAGGTCGGCTTTTAATAAGTGACCATATTTTTTGATGATTTTATCCAGTGAAGGGGAGCCCGCTTCTTCTTCGCCGTCAAGAATTAGTTTGATATTAACTGAAGGGGATAGACCAGATGCTTTCAGCGCATCAATTGCCGCCATCAAAGCGATGATTGGTGCTTTATCGTCACCGGCTGAACGGGCGAATATTCGCCAATGTTCTTTTATCTGGCTAGCCTCTTTTGGCCAGGGTATATTTTTACCTCCAGCCTCAATGCTGTCATCTCTTAACGTAGGTTGCCAGGCGGGAGTTACCCAATTATCGGGTTTCACTGGTTGACCATCAAAATGAGCATAGATTAACAGGGTTTTTTCAGCATTTGGGTTTTTGAGCTCAGCGAAAATATAAGGTGCGCCATCTGCTTGAAGACGCTGAATTTTGAAATTTCGCTTTTTTAAATATTTTTCAATCCAATCCGCATTCTTGTTCATCGCATCAATATCGGAGGCGACATTCGGTAGCGATAATAGCTCCCTAAAGTCAGTAAGAATGGTTAAAGCATTGGCCTTACGCCATTGAGTGCTAGCTGTTTTAGCTTTTTCCACTGAACTCGTAGCCAGTACAGATGTGCTAAGGGAAAAGCAAAACCCGGCTAAAATATACGATATGAATTTCATCTGACCACCCGTTGATTTAGTTTTGATTTTATTCTAAACCAGATTTGAGTCAGTTGTATAGATGTATGTCGATTCATTTCAGCTAATAAAAGTGAATAAAAACAGCAGATTGCAAATGATGCCTTCTTTATTTATTCTTTTTACTTTTGAGAATAATATCGTATTGCTCGACCAGTTCATTAACGGTCATATTTTCAGCTAACAGCATTTTTTGATGTTCAGGCGAACGGTGCAGTGTCATTT
>CAZOBX010000061.1:18902-19366 GCA_964578045.1 uncultured Kangiella sp.
GTGTCATTTCTTCTTGAGGAACCAATTTATAGTTTAAGCTCAAAATGCCAATCACCGAGGTTAAAAAAACTATGCTGGATACTAGTTTTAGCTTAGACCCATGAGCTAATTTTGTTCGTATCTTTGATAAGATGGGATCTTTGGGCGACGATTGTATCTTCAAGCGATATCCAATGCGCGGAATGGTTTCTATAAATCTCGGGTCTCTGGGATTATCATTAAGCAGTCGTCGTAGTCTCGCAATAGTATTGTTTACTGAGTCTAACCCCACAATTGCTTTGGGCCACAGAGTAGCCTCTATTTTTTCTCTGGTGACGATCCTGCCTTGCTCCTCTACCAATAATTTTACCAACTTCATCACTTTAGGTTGTACCGATTGACGACAGTTTTCGAACAGCAAAGAATTATCATCATAGCAAAACTCATATTGATCAATGATTATTTTCTGGCTGCCGGGATGGTAG
>CAZOBX010000061.1:19376-24249 GCA_964578045.1 uncultured Kangiella sp.
CAAAAACTATCGGAATTTTCTACAGACAGGTTCTCGACAGGTTGCGGACAGTTTGAATTCATTGGCTTCATCTCAATTTGACAGTATAACCTTAGTACCCCAATACAGGGATTACGAACTTTATTTAATCACAAATTTATAGGAAATGAAATATGAGGCTCACTACAAAGGCTCACAGCCCGAACGAAAATTTGTTAGCAAAAGTAACTTTATTAGCTATTTTGCTGATCATCATGATCAATCCGTTAAAAGCCAGTCAATTAGAACTATCCGGGGAAGCAAGTATGGGTGGAAGAGAGCTCCCCTTTACCATGACACTTTCTGAGGCTGAAGGCTTTATCAATCAAATAAACGGATTTCAATCGATGCAGACCGGTTTTGATGGACAATCTTTATGGCGCATAGAAAATGGTGCTGGACCCTTTAATGTCGATTTTTCAGAAAAAGAGATTTGGACCATTTTGCACTGGATGCTGTCGGGATATTGGTTAGAGGAAAACGCGCCAATTGTCTGGACAAGCGATCTAAATACCGGCAACGCGGTATTCAGATTAAAAAGCGGACGGTTAGAACTTTCGGTTCCAAATACCTTGGAACAATTAAAGGTATTAAGTCGATCAAAAGTAAATACTAAACTTACGGCAAGGTTACCCGAGATAATTCGAGTTGTTAATTTACCCCAGGAACTTACCGTTAGCTTTGTTGGTCAACAGCAACTTGCAGGGCGTATTTTGCCAAAACAGGTTGTCATTAACGGTATCGGTGAAGTAGAAAGTTTTGATATCAAGTCAGCAGAATTAGTCGATCTTAATTCAGATTTGAATTTTAGCCGACCGCCATTTCAACTGAGCAAGACATCTTATGATGATTCAATACCATCGGAAATAACAATCAAACAAGCGGATACAGGACATATATTTGTCAAGCCGTTCATCAATGGCGAAAAGGTTGGTTGGTTTTTGTTTGATAGCGGTGCAGGTGGGACTCAGATGTCTGCTGAGTTAGTTAACAGATTCGATTTAAAACGTGTCGCAAAAAGAATTTCTGGTGGGATAGGCGGCAGTGTTGGATTTAGCGATGTCTATCAGGGTGGCCGATTAAGGCTTGGTCCATTAACCATAACAGACCTTAATTACAAAGTGTATGACCCAAAAAGAAGTATGGCTTCGGGGATATTGGGCGAACCGGTAGTCGGGGTATTGGGTTGGGACATATTGACCCGTTCAGTGGTCGAAGTCGACATGTTAAAAGCCAAAATGTGGATACATAACTCGGCTAAATACCGTGTTCCTGCGGAAAGTCGTGAGCAACTGTATCTTCACTGGAAAGTCCCTTATGTGAAGGCTCGATTTTCAACCAATCATGAAGGTATTTTTATGCTGGATACGGGTGCGGGTAAAGGCGGTATTTTCTTTCCAAAATTTAGTGTGGATAGTTTCGACTTATTGAAAGGAAAAGAACGAAAGCAGAGTGTTGCTCAAGGAGCAGGGGGAAAGGTGCCTATCGTTAGAGGTACTATCGATTGGTTTGAAATCGCCGGGCATAAAACTGAAAATGTGCCTGCTATATTTAGTGTAGGAGAAGATCATGAAGCAGATATCTTTTCTACGGGTTTTTTAGGTGGCGCAGTTATAAAACCCTTTAAAGTTGTTTTCGATTATGGCCGAAATGAGGTGGGTTTTATAAGGCGATAATACTAGGTTTATAATCGGTGATCCGCTTTATCCTGATGGCAATATCAAATATTGCTATTAGGATAAAGCGGATTAGACGCCAATGCGAAAGATAAAGCGCATTTTACGATAGTGATTACGTAAGTTTGTTTAGAGTCGTCGCTGATTGCCTTAATTTACTCTAATCTGCTTATGTTGGGGTTAATAAATGCAGACGCCTGTTTATTCTTTTATGAAAGTGATAAACCAGTAGCATTCAATTATTAATGGGTCTTCTAAAGCTAGCATATTTGGCTGCGATGTAGAGTCCGAAGTGTTTCCAGTACTAATCAGTTGGGGGGTATAGGTTCGAGAAAGTCCTTTAATTGCTAATATTGGCTAAAAATCAATCACTTAGTCACTAAGAATGCTAATTTCGGATTATCTTTTGAATAGTTTCAGCGCTCGACAACTAGTTACTGGCAAATTCAGTCTGATTATCATATTATTAGATCTTAACAATAATATTTTACAAATTAACTTGGGTATTAGAGACCCGAGAGAGGAGAACAAATGAAAAGGCTTGCGATTGCTGTCATTCATGGGTTAGGTAGCGAAGAAGAATTCTATTCAGTAGAACTGAAACACCGCATTACCGAGGAATATGTCAAAGGGGCTGAAGGACGGTTAGAAGACGATCTGTTATTCTTTGAAATTTATTGGGCGGACCTGGTTAGAGACGAATTAGAGTCTTTTCGCAATAAAGCCAATTATAAAGGTGACCTGGCTTACCAGAATCTTCGTCAAATCATGACTGATACGCAAGCTGTAGCGTTACTTTATACGCCGGGAACAGAGTTCTACGAAGCAATCAACAACCGAATTAAAGACGGGATGCGAAAATTTGCTTCTCATCGACGAGTTATCCCTGAAGAAACCCCTTTAGTGATATTGGCTCATTCTTATGGTGGCGTTATGATGACTCACTTTATTCGTACCATGCAGAACACCGAATCTCAATTAAGTAATTTTGAAACTATGAAGACTCTAGCGGGTTATATTACTTTTGGTAATCCACAAGGGATGTACACAATGCCAGGGCTAGATTCTGAATTGGGTCATTCTTGTAAAATAACTGGTGAAGCATTACCCGCTGATTTGGCCAAAAGAGCGAGATGGTATAATTTTTACGATAAAGATGACATTGTGGCTTATCCACTGAAAGGCTTATCAGATGAGTTTAATGCCAACGTTGATGGTGATTTCGAAATCAATGTCGGCAGTGCCGCTACTTCGTGGAATCCTGCGTGTCATACGGGCTATTGGGAAGATAAAGATTTCTATAAGCCGGTAGCTGATTTGATCGGTGAACTAAGAGCGCCACATTCTTTCTGGAAATAATAGTTGCCGTTAGGAAAGCTCGACGGATCACGCTTCGCTAATTATCCGTTCGATGGTAAAACATAACCCATTAAAAGCCTGCTAACGCAGGCTTTTCAGTTCTAGATTCATTATTTTTATGCATAATCAAACTTCAAAAGATTCTCGGCTAGCTAATCTACAAACTTGTGATCTGGGCAAGGTATTTTCGCTTAAGAAAACGATTTCCGCTAGAAAGCGTAAAGGACAGCCTGTCGATCATTTATTAGAAAAGCTTGAAGTGATGTTATCCCGTTCGCAGCAGATCAGTAAAAATATCGCGCTGCAAATTCCTAAAATTCAAATCGCTACAGACTTGCCGATTGCCGAAAAAAGCCAGCATTTGATCGAACTATTACGACACAATCAAGTGGTCATTGTCGCCGGAGAAACCGGTTGCGGCAAAACCACACAGCTACCCAAAATATGTCTGCAGGCCGGTCTCGGTATTCGAGGAAAAATTGCCCATACTCAACCAAGGCGAGTAGCAGCCACTAGTGTAGCAAATAGGATCGCCAGTGAGGTTCAATCTCCCATTGGCGAGCTAGTCGGTTATTCAGTGCGTTTTTCAGACAAAACCAGTCAAAATACTCGGATTAAATTAATGACCGACGGGATCTTATTATCTGAACTTCAGTCAGATCCTATGTTGCGCAACTATGAAGTCATTATTATCGATGAAGCTCATGAAAGAAGCTTGAATATTGATTTCTTGCTTGGCTTCCTAAAACAATTATTAAGCAAACGAAAAGAGCTCAAAGTCATTGTCACTTCGGCAACCATTGATCCTCAAAGTTTTTCAGAATATTTTTATAATGCGCCGATTCTATTGATCGAAGGGCGAACCTATCCGGTTGAAGTTCGTTATCAACCGATCGAAGAAAATGAAGAAGACGGTTCGACCGACCCCGTTTTGCTTGGTTTAAGAGATGCTGTTGATAGCTGTATGACGGAATCAACCGGTGATATATTGATTTTTTCTCATGGTGAAGGTGAGATCAAAAACATTTCGAAATACCTAAAACAACAAAATCTAAAACAAACAGAAATTCTCCCCTTATACGCGCGCCTCGGTATCAAAGAGCAGCAAAATATTTTTTCATCATCTAACAATCGTAAAATAATCATTGCCACTAATGTGGCAGAAACCTCTTTGACAATCCCGAATATTGTATTTGTGGTCGATATCGGTACTGCACGTATCAGTCGTTATAGTCAAAGAAACAAAATACAACAACTGCCGGTCGAAAAAATATCCCGCGCTAGTGCCGAACAACGCAAAGGGCGTTGCGGACGAATTTGTCCAGGCATTTGTATACGGCTTTACTCCCAGCAAGATTTTGATCTTCGCCCGGAATATACTTTGGCTGAAATAAAACGTACTAATCTGTCGTCAGTTGTATTGCGATTAAAAGCCATGAAAGTTGAGCAAGTAGAGAGCTTTCCTTTTATTCAATCGCCGGATGACCGCCAGTGGAAAGTCGCGTTTAATTTATTGTTTGAACTCGGTGCAATGGATGACAAAAGAGAAATCACTAAGATCGGCAAACGTATGGCACAACTGCCACTTGATCCACAATTAGCCAGAATTCTATTAGATGAGAACTTGGCTGCGACAGAGGAAATGCTGATTATCAGTAGCTTTTTAAGCGTAAGAGATGTACGCATGCGGCCTCATGATAAACAACAAAAAGCCGATCAACTGCATGTTCGATATCGCGAACCTAGTTCCGATATTTTATCAATCATCAAATTGTGGGATTTTCTTGAAAAACAGCGAAGTAGCTTATCTTCGAGCGCAT
>CAZOBX010000061.1:24259-25655 GCA_964578045.1 uncultured Kangiella sp.
GCGCTGGTGTCAGAAAAACTTAATCAATTTTGTTGGTTGGTTGGAATGGCGAAATATTTATTTTCAAACCAAGGAAAATCTTGCGACATTCGGTGTTAAATTTGGAACTCAATCAGCCAGCGCCGATGATATACATAAAGCGTTAATTTGTGGTTTTATTAGCCATATATTGGTAAAAACTCAGGAGCGCTACTATCAGGGAGCAAGGGGGATCAAAGTATGGTTGCATCCTTCTTCAGTGGTTTTTAAGCAATCTGCAAGCTGGCTACTATCGACCGAAATGATCGAAACCGATAAACTGTATGCTCGCTCAAACGCGCCGATTAAACCTGAATGGATTGAGCTGATTGCCCCCCACCTTATCAAGGGTCATTACCAGGATATTCATTGGCGAAAAAATAATGGGCAGGCTGCTGCTTTTCTAAATCGGTCCTTATTGGGACTGCCAATTGTCAATCAACGTCTAGTTGACTACAGCGACGTTGATATTGAAGAAGCCAGACGATTATTTTTGTTAGATGGATTAGCTGGCGACAATTTGAATCAAAATTTTCCATTTATGGACAATAATCGGCGAATTCTAAAAAATATTCACGATGAAGAGAAAAAGCTCCGAGCTTCAGATATTAGAATAACCGATCAGGAATTATCGGAGTTATACGCTAACAACATTCCTCAGCAAATTAATAATCTGACAAAATTAAAACGATGGTTAAAAAAAGATTGGAAGCCACGCAATAATGGTTTGTCTTTCGATATTCAGATGCTCAGTCAACGACCAGCCCAATCTATTCAGGACTATCCGTCGGAAATTGCGATTGGCGGGGTTTCGCTGCCTTTATCTTATAGTTTCGCTCCGGGCGAATCTGAAGACGGGGTGACGGTTGAGATCCCATCGGCCATGTTACAACAGTTTAAACAATCGGATTTCGATTGGTTGGTACCGGGATATTTAAGTGAGAAGATCATGATGGTAATGAAAGCTTTGCCAAAATCGGTTAGGAAATCTTTTATCCCGTTAGCTGAAACGGCGAAGAAATGTGCTGAAGAAATACTTAAGCTGGATTATTTATCAATGGCGTTTAAGCCAACCTTGGTAAAAACGATCAAAAACATCACTGCCGTTGATATTGACATAGAGGATATTAATCTGGATAAAATTCCTGCACACCTGCAAATGAAGTTTCGCAGTGGCATCACAGGGAAAAAAAGCCTTTCATTAGCAAGCCAGTTAACCAATTTGCAGAATCAATATCAATCAAAGAGTTATAACAATGAACATCGGAAGCAAGATGATTCCTCTGTAAATTTGTCAACTAAATTCTATTCATGGCCTGACGAAGAGTTTTCTTTAGAGGAAATCCGACGGTCGACTGTTGGCCCTCATGCCCGAGCG
>CAZOBX010000062.1:0-3277 GCA_964578045.1 uncultured Kangiella sp.
AGTCCATCATCGAGCATTTGATAAAAATCACGATAATTTTGAATGCCTTTTTCGCGCATATGGCGATGCAAACTGGTAACGAGAAATGCCTTTCGAGTTTCCGGTAACCATAATCCGGTTCGCTTTTCCAGCAATGTTCGCCAAAGCGAAAACTCATCGGCCCCCATTTCTGGTATTTTAAAAGCGGACATCAAACTCCCCGACTTCTTCTGTTATTTCCAACAAGCTTTATTATTCCAGACAATTTGTGTGGTTTCCAATATCTAGGCTTCGTCCGGTAATTTGAAACCTGCGATAGAGTCATTCAATTCATCGGCCAGCTCAGCCAACTTACCGATTGAGTTAGCGGTATTAGCTGTACCTTCTGACGTCTGGTTGGTGATTTCCTGGATAACATTCATCGTGTTGGAAACATGACCCGCTGATGCTGCTTGTTGGCGAGCTGCGTTTGATATATTTTGAATCAAGTCAGCCAAACTGGTCGATACCCGCTCAATTTCTTCCAGCGCCACACCCGCATCTTGTGCCAATCGAGCTCCATGAACCACTTCCGCGGTACTGGATTCCATTGAGATTACCGCTTCGTTAGTATCCGTTTGAATGGTTTTTACCAGTGCTTCAATTTGGTTGGTCGCGTTACCAGAACGTTCCGCTAATCGTTGTACTTCATCCGCAACAACCGCGAATCCACGCCCTGCTTCCCCCGCCATAGATGCCTGAATTGCCGCGTTAAGTGCCAGAATGTTCGTTTGGTCGGAAATGTCATTGATAAGAGATACGATATCCCCGATTTCCTGGGATGATTCACCCAGTCGTTTGATTCGTTTGGACGTTTCCTGAATTTGCTCACGGATGGTATCCATGCCTTGAATGGTATTTCGTACAACCTCACCGCCTTTTTTAGCAATTTCAACCGATTTTTCCGCAACCGTGGTAGATTCTGATGCGTTAGCTGATACCTGTTCGATTGACACCGCCATTTCGTTGATCGCAGCAGACGCTCCCGTTATTTCTTGCGCTTGATTACGAGATGCTTGCGCCAGTTCGATGGAAATACCCTGTGTTTGTGTGGTCGCATCGGATAGCTTACCAACCGAATCTTTGATTGTTGATACCAGGTTTCTCAATTGGTCAATGGTAAAATTCATTGCATCAGCGATCGCACCGGTAAAATCCTCCGTTACAGTTGCATTCGCGGTCAAATCTCCATCCGCCAGGCCTTCCATTTCATCAAGCAGTCGTATGATCGCTTGCTGATTTCTTTCATTTTGTAGTTTTTCTTGATCCGCAGAAACACGAGCTTTTTGGGTTCTAATTTGGTCATCACCACGTTGACGGAAGTAAAGTAATACTATAAATATAAGAACAAAACCACCGGCAACTGCAGAAAATAACCAATGTCCCGGCCCCTTAATATCAGTTTGTAATGAATAGGCATCTTGTAATAATTCTGTCAAGGTCAACATGCTATTTGCTTGACTGAATATCTCGTTTGACGCTTGATGGACTTTAAATAATTCTTCTCGGGAGCCAATTACGAAAGTCACATTTTTTCTCACTTCTTGATACAAAATCTTAATTTCTGATAGCGAAGCTCGAGCATCAAAATCGGAAATGTTTAGTACCCCAAGCATTTCATCGCCTTCCAACATGCCGGTCAGTACTTCACCAAAAATATCAACATCCTGACCAAAGTTTTCTGCAGCGAGCTCTGCATCTTCACCGCCAACCAATACTTTTTGGAAGCTTCGAATAATTCGTTCCAGATAGGTTGTTTGTCTGGTGGCATACATAACCTGCTCAGCAGGCGCTCGGGTATCTAGCAATATGTCTTGCACGTTGGTATATAAGAATTCCATTTGCGGAATGGAAGCGGATAATTCACTGGATATTTGATAAAGCTGAACAACTGTTTCTCGACCTGCCGAAATTTCTTCTGCGTTTTGTTGCATTTGCTGCCACAAATCGCCGACCTGCTTTACTTCATTGTTGAGGATCGATTCTGGTGAAATTGCTAATCCTTTTGATTCATCACCTTTATCCAGATGATTATACTGAGCTTCAAACTCTTTAATCGAATCAGTCAGCAAATCAAATGCCGCAGGGTTACCTTTTGAGGCTTCGGTTGCGTTTTTTGCCACTTGCTGCGAAAGTACCCTCAAATTGCCTGCTTTGGTCAATCGAACCTGATTTTGTTGGCCCTGAATAACACCGTAGGCGAGATTAAGACCACCGCCGAGAATAAACAAAAACAACAACCAGATGTAACCACCGGTATTTGACTTAGTTCCTGAATCTCTATTCTTATTTTCTGCTGCACTCATAGTTTAATTCCTGAAAGCATAGTTTAATAATAAGGTACTGAATAAAAAGTACCTCTTCACTGTCTATTCACAAAACAGCTTGTCACCTTTTATAGCGCTACCTGACGAAAAGCAGGGGTCTCTGCCAAGGTGAAAAGGCTAAATACATTCCACAATTTATCATCGTTATAAAATCCGCCATCGAGATAAGGCTCCATTGCTACGTCGGCAATTTCTACCTCTTTCACCCAGTTTTCATCTTCGTAGTGATTTAGCCCTAACACTTCGTCGACGATTACGCCGCAATGTAAACCGGCATAGTTTACGACTAACAGTCGCTGTCTACGTAAACTAGCTGGCGCTTTTCGACCAAGAAACCCATGCAAATCCATAATCGGGATCAACGTGCCCCGCACGTTAGCCAGACCTTTTACCCAGGATTTTGCCCCCGGAACTCTGGTATGTTGTGGAATCGACGATATTTCAGCCACCTCTTTTAAGTTTACTAAATAGTCATTTCCCGCAATACGAAAACCAACACCGGTCCAAAACCGACTGAGATCTTGTTCTCGGGTCGACAAACCGGCGTTTTCAAAACTTCGTTTTTCAACCAGTTGTAAAAACTCGAATGCTTGTAAATCAGTAAACTCAGCCATGGCGGTACTCTAGCTTCCTAAGATGGCTTGAATAGTGCTAATCAGGTTTCCTTCTTCCACAGGCTTGGTTAAGTAGTCCTTTGCGCCTTGTCTCATTCCCCATATTTTATCGGTTTCTTGATCTTTTGTGGTCACTATGACCACCGGAATATGAGCAGTAGTCGGTTCCTTTTTTAACTGGCGGGTCGCTTGAAATCCGTTTAAGCCGGGCATAACAACATCCATCAACACCAAATCAGGCAATTCGGCTTTTGCGACAGCTACGCCCTCTTCGCCACTTTCAGCGGTAACTACCTGATAATTATTCGACTCTAAAAT
>CAZOBX010000062.1:3287-9519 GCA_964578045.1 uncultured Kangiella sp.
CATGAGTTTCGGTCGGTGAGTCATCAACAATCAAAATCTTAGACATTTAAAGTTTTCCTATTGGTTGTTTATTTGCAACAGCAGACAAACGGAACTTATACTTCTATCAATAAAAATTTTTAACAAAATCGATTTATTGAATACATTAAACATTTGCCACGTGCGTTGAAATAGCACCTAACAATTCATCTCGGCTAAAAGGTTTGGTCAAATATTGGTCAGAACCAACAATTCGACCTTTTGCGCGATCAAACAATCCGTCCTTGCTAGATAACATAATAACGGGTGTAGATCGAAATTCCTTATTATTTTTGATTAATGCGCAAGTTTGGTAGCCATCTAAGCGTGGCATCATAATATCAACAAAGATAATATCGGGCTTGGTATCCGCTATTTTTGCTAACGCATCAAATCCGTCTGTCGCTGTAACGACTTCACAGCCGACCTTCTTGAGTAAGGTTTCGGCGGTGCGTCGGATAGTTTTACTATCGTCAATCACCATAGCCTTTAGCCCTTCAAAATTATTTTCCATTTAACTTATCCTCGTCGAACATATTTTCCTGCTCGCCCTACTTAGTTATATTTTGAGACTCGACAATACATACCTCTTTAACTTGAAGCTTATCTGAGAATAGACCCCTTAAGCGAAGGAGCACAATTTCAAGTCTGTTTTTCCGCTCGTTTAAGACGATTAGCTCGTTATTTAACGATTATGACCGGAAATCTGGCCAAATAAGTGTCTCTCTGGTAGGTTTCTTATTCTTGGATAAGCTCACAAGTGTTTTTATCACAAAAACCCCGCCTATGCCACACAGATATGATGTTTTTGCCAACCATCCACTGTATTTACTAAGGAAGATATTATGAAATAAACCGATAAGAATCAATCTTTTAAGTCGCGGGTTAAGTGTACAACTTTAAAAAACACATGTAACCTATTGATTAATATCGTTTTATACTTGAAAAATTAATTCTATATTCTATAATGCTTCTATCAGGTAGAATCCGAACCTTACCTAACTATAGTAGATTTCTCACATGACACATAAAATTGCCATTTTAATGGACCCCATTGATCAAATAAATATCAAAAAAGACTCTAGTTTTGCGATGTTGATCGAAGCACAGTCACGGAGTCATGAGTTATATTATCTGGAGCAATCAGATTTAATCCTGAAAGATGGTCAGGTTTTTGCCCATATTTCAAAACTCAGTGTTAAACAGGACGAGAATAACTGGTTTCAATTAGAACCGGCATGTTTAATCGCGTTAACAGAAATGGACGTACTTTTGATGCGAAAGGACCCACCATTTGATATGGAGTTTGTTTATACAACTTACTTACTGGAAATAGCTCATCAAGCGGGTTTGTTAGTGGTTAACAACCCCAGGAGCCTTAGAGATCATAATGAAAAATTATTTACCGCGTTATTTCCACAATGTTGCACTGATATGATGGTTAGCCGCAAGGATAGCGAATTCAGAGCATTTTTAGCAGAGCATAAGGACGTCATTTTAAAACCGTTAGATGGGATGGGTGGCAGTTCAATTTTTAGAGTAAAAGAAGACGATCCCAATATTGGTGTCATTATCGAAACGTTAACTCTGATGCAAACCCAAATGGCCATGGCGCAGAAATTTATTCCTGAGATAAAACAAGGAGATAAACGTATATTGATGGTCGATGGTGAGCCTATCCCTTATTGCCTGGCGAGGATCCCGGCTAAAGGAGAAACACGGGGAAATCTGGCCGCCGGAGGACGAGGCGAAGCCAGACCTTTATCAACAAGAGACTATTGGATTGCCGAACAAATTGGCCCGTTTTTAAGAGAAAAAGGCCTGATTTTTGTTGGAATCGATGTTATTGGCGACTATGTCACCGAAATAAACGTGACCAGCCCAACCTGTATCAAAGAAATTGATGCTGCTTACGGTACCAATATTGCCGGAACATTATTTGATGCGATAGAAAAACGATTAGCCGAGAACTAAAAGTATGCAAAATCATGATGGTACTATCTCTCTCGAAATACAGCCAAAAATAAGTCAGACAGACAAACTGTTATTTTGTCTGTTTTTAGCGGTGGCATTTCATGCTCTGCTACTATTTGGTGTCGGATTCAAAATACCCGATTTGTCTAAAAGCAGCGTTAATAAAACCTTTAACGTTGTGCTAGCTCAATTTGAAACTAAAAACAGACCAGACAAAGCCGATTTTATCGGTCAGGCGGATCAAGAAGCCGGCGGAAGAAGTGAGCAATCACTAGCTCCCAGTGCTATAGAAAAAGCTCAATTTAATGATCCAGATCGCCGTTCCAGCGAACCTCAATTAACGCATCAACAGCAAATGGACAATCGAGTTTCACCGGCATATATCGCCAGTAGCAGAGGTAAAGCCAGCGATTTAAATCAATCAGAAATCAGCAAGGAGCGGCAGTCAGAAATTCCTGATACACAGTCATTGTTGCAAAAAAGCTACCAACTATCCGGTTTAATAGCCAATCTCGATAACCAGCAAATTAACCAGGCCAAAAAGGCAAAAAAGAGGCAAGTTTCGGCCTCGATCCACCGCTCATCAGATGCGCTCTACTTAGATACCTGGCGAAGAAAGATCGAAAAAATTGGCAATCAAAACTATCCGGAAAAGGCCAAACAAGAGAAGATCTATGGCAACCTCACTTTGAAAGTCGCGATCAACCAAAATGGCACCATAAATCAGGTATCCATAATGAAAAGTTCCGGAAAAAAATTGCTCGATGACGCAGCGATCCGCATTGTTCGTCTAGCTGCTCCTTTTAAGCCACTGACTGAAGAAATGGCTAAGGACACCGATATTCTGGAAATTATTCGTATTTGGCGTTTTCAGTCGGATAACAAGGTACACACCAGTTAATCTATGTGATGCCTCTCCCAAACCAAAGTCAATAGTCTCCTGATTATGACGATAATTCATTTAATCGCTGCTAATGCTTGTAATTTAATCGCTTAACCACAACAATAAGATTATGAAGGAATTTTCAAGTCTTAAAAATCAGCTACTGATCGCGATGCCTGGATTAAGGGACATCGATTTTCGTCAAAGTGTCACTCTTATATGTGAGCATAACGACGAAGGCGCTATGGGCATCGTTATTAACCACCCACTCAAGCTTTCGACCATTGAACTACTTGAGCACATGGACATACCCTGCAGTCAAAGCCACAACATCAATCCCGTGTTAGCCGGAGGGCCAGTGCAAACTGATCGGGGATTTGTGATCCACCGAGCCGAGAAATTGTGGAAATCGAGCATTCATCTGGCTCAGGATATTGCTATTACCACCTCATCAGACATATTAATTGCCATGGGCCGTCAGGAAGTGTCCAATGATGCATTTGTTGCACTAGGGTATGCAGGCTGGGGACCCGGTCAACTTGAGCAAGAAATATTGGCGAACAGCTGGTTAAATATTCCACTAGAAGCTGAAATTCTGTTTGAAACGGATATCGATGCCCGTTGGAACAAAGCGGCCAATAGTTTGGGTTTTGATATCAACCAACTTAGCTATTTTTGCGGCAACGCGTAAATCAACTGTCAATGAGCCAGGTATTAGCCTTTGATTTTGGTTTGGCTCGCATCGGCGTGGCTGTAGGGCAACCGATAACCGGAACGGCAACCCCTTTATCAACCCTGAAAGCAAAGGAAGGTATCCCCGACTGGCAAGTCATCGAAACACTTATCAAAGAATGGCAGCCGAAGCTATTATTAGTTGGCGAACCTTTTAATATGGACGCCAGCGACCAGCTAATAACGGTGAAAGCAAGAAAATTTGCCAATCGACTACACGGTCGCTATGGGCTGCCTTATGAAATGTTTGACGAGCGTTTATCCAGTACAGCGGCAAGAGAAGAAATTTTTGAATTCGGCGGTTATCGTAAACTCAAAAAAACACAAATTGACAGTATTGCCGCCGCATTGATCTTGGAAAGTTGGTTTGCCACTCAACACACTTGACCCTCAGAAAGCTAATGAAACGGTTCCAGTCACGACCAATCAATTCGCATTTTTGCCTAATTTGGACCATACTTTGATCTGGTAACTAGAAGCACCTATCAGATTATGTCGTCATCGGAAGTAGACTCAAAAGCAAAACAAAGCTTAAATCGAGATAACTCGATATCTAATCACGGATCAAATAAATCCAAACTTACCGACCAGCTTAATGCCAAAAACGAAGAAATACTCCATCTAACTGAAAAATTAGCTAAGCAGGCTAGCGAAAACCAACATTCCCACAAACTGCAACAAGCACTCTATAAAATCTCTGAACTAGCCTCTGGCGCAGAACAACTAGAAGATTTTTATAGTTCGCTTCACCAAATAATTTCGCAAATTCTCTATGCTGATAATTTTTATATCGCATTGCTCAATCAAAATGGTACAGCGCTAGAAATAAGCTATTTTGTTGACTCAAAGGACGATTATTTTCCTAAGAAAGGCAAGCTATTTAGCATCGACATCAAAGACAAGACACTATCAACCTATTTATACAAACAACAAAAAACCTTATTACTCTCCGCCAAAGAGATATCGCAACTTCACGAAAAAAAGTTAGTTAAACCACTCGGTTCGCCCGCTTTTTCTTGGTTAGGCGCACCGTTACTTGGCGATTCAAATGTCTTGGGAGTCATCGTCGTACAAAGCTACACGAGCGAATTCCGTTTTGAAATCTGGCATAAAGCACTTTTTGACTATGTGTCTCATGCAATCGCTTCGACATTAGAACGTAAACAATATCGTTTGGATCTGGAACAAAGAGTCAAACAACGAACAGAAAAACTGCAAGACGAAATTGACCTTAGAAAAAAACGACAAAAAGTCGAAAATGTACTACTCGAAATTTCTGAGCTCGCAAATTCTCCGGTTTCGCTATCCGATTTTTACACAAGATTGCATGCCATTATATCGAGGTTAATTTATGCCGAAAATTTCTATATCGCTTTGAGTGATTCCAAAATCATACAATTTGTATACTACAAAGACAGCTGCGATGAAATTTCTGTTGAACATCTCGGCGAAGTCTCACCAGAAAGTGCTTCTAGCGGTATGACAGGCTACTTGATAAGAAATAAAATATCTTTTCTGAGCAACAACAATGAAATAGAAGCCCTTGCAGAAAAAGGAGAGATAGATTTACAAGGACCAGAGAGCCAGTCATGGCTCGGTATTCCACTTATTATGGACGAAAAAATTATTGGCGTAATGGTTTTACAATCTTATCGAAGTGATCAGCAATTTTCTGCTCAAGATCAACTACTGATGGAGTACATTTCAAAACCCGTGGCCACGGCCATTCAGCGAAAAACCTCTCAACAGCAGTTAGCGCTATTGGTCGATGAAAGAACCGTCGACCTGGATAAGTCTAATCGCCAGCTAATGACTCAAATAGAAGAAAAGAATAAAGCTGAAAAGCTGCAAAGAGCGCTTTATGACATTGCAAATCTTGCTTCCGGTGCAGAAAATATGCCTACATTTTATAAGAGTATCCACCGAATTTTGGGTAGTTTGTTCTACGCAGAGAACTTTTACATTGCACTTGCTGATAATAACAACCTGCTGAACTTCGAATATTTTTCTGATCTAAAAGATCAAGATCAAAAAAAGTCCGTTTCAAGCGACTACGGTTCTTTATCCGCACAGCTATACCAATCAGACAAGCCGATGTTATTGAACTGGAGAGAATATTTGGCGCTCGCAGAAGAAAAACAAATTCAGTTGAGAGGCAGTCGATTTGTTTCATGGCTGGGAGTTCCACTAAGAGAAAAACAACGTTCAATTGGCATCATGGTGCTGCAAAGTTATCGAGATGACGTAGTTTATGATAACTGGCACCTGGAGTTACTCGAATACGTTTCGCAGCAGGTTGCAACAACGCTTCACAGCAAGAAGAGCAAGGAGAATTTGGAAAAAGTGATTCGAGAAAGAACTGCCAACCTTGAACTAGAAATTGAAGGTCATAAAAAAAGCCAGGAAACACAATCGGCACTTTACCTCATCGCTAACTTAGCAAGTCTCGACCTTGAACTTGATGAATTTTATAAGGAGCTGCACAAAATAATCGGACGATTAGTCTATGCCGAAAATTTCTATATCGCTCTAAAAGACGCTTTCAATGATGCAATGGAAATTGTCTATTATGTCGATACCGAAGATGATTTCGATATTGAATCCATTGCATCCATTCCGATGGAA
>CAZOBX010000062.1:9529-25364 GCA_964578045.1 uncultured Kangiella sp.
AGACAAAAGAGAAAGGAGATCACCACCAGACACAGCAAGTAAAGAAGAAATGGCTCTGTTGACTGAAAAGGAGAACCTTGACGTTATTGGAGAGCTAACGGTATCATGGCTAGGTGTGCCATTAATTATCGACGGAAATATTATTGGAGTTATGGCTCTGCAAAGCTATATCGTCGATATACACCTTACCGAAAAAGATAAAGAACTCATGATTTTTGTTGGGCAACATGTCGCTACAGCATTAATGCGTAAGAAAAACAAAGATTATTTACAGCTGTTAGTTGAAAAACGAACTCATGAACTGACTATCAGTAACAAAAAACTGCATAAGGAGATAACCCAAAGAAAGAATTCCGAAAACCTTCAAACAGCGCTGTTCAAAATATCAGAGACGCAACAAGAATGCGCCACAGTCGAAGCACTTTATTCTCGAGTCCATGAAATTATTTCTCAACTTATGTATGCCGAAAGCTTTTATATTGCGCTAGTTGACAAAGAAAAGGACTGCTTCAATTTTGACTACGTGGTGGATGAGGTTGATAAGAATATTCCAAAGAGCATGCCAATTGGCAAAAGCCTGACAAGTTATGTATATCACCAAAGAAAAATAGTACATATCAATCGAGCAGATATTGAGCGTCTAGAAAGTCTCGGCAAAATAAAGATCTGGGGTAGTTATCCGATGGATTGGGTTGGTGTGCCGCTACTATCTGGAACCTCTATTTTTGGCATATTGGGAGTGCAAAGTTATGATAAGAATCATATTTATGGCGACAGAGAAGTCGAAGTTCTTAATTTTGTTTCCACCCATATTGCAGATGCTTTAGAAAGAACACGTGCGAGGAAAAGATTAGAGCTGGCACACAAAGAATTAGCTGAAAAATCAAGAAAAGCAGAGGCAGCGAGTGAAGCAAAATCATCCTTTCTTGCTACAGTCAGCCACGAAATAAGGACTCCGATGAATGGAATACTCGGAATGCTTTCTTTAATTGCTGATACCGATATGACTCAAAAGCAAAAGGACTATGTGTCTAAAATATCGATCTCGGCTAATTCTCTGCTTGGTATAATCAATGATATTCTGGATTATTCGAAAATTGAAGAAGGAAAATTAAAATTAGAGTCATCGGCTTTTGAACTAATTGACCTGCTGGATGACCTGGTTGACATTTTTTCTGACAGTATTATTGAAAAGGAATTGATTTTTAATATCGATATGGAGCCAGAAGTTATTTTATCCAGGGTAGGTGATCCGCTGAGATTATCTCAAATCCTTATCAACTTGATAGGCAATGCGATAAAATTTACTCATAAAGGGTATATTAATGTAGTTGTCGGAGCTCCCTCTAAAAACCGGCTTTTATTTTTGATCGAAGACTCGGGAATCGGCATCCCTGTCAATAAGCGAGATAAAATATTCAGCTCATTTACTCAAGCTGATGATACCACTACCAGAAAATTTGGCGGTTCGGGATTAGGCTTAAGTATCTGTCAACAACTAGTTTCAATGATGGACGGATGGATTAAAGTTTCCGGTGTTTATGGTGAAGGAAGTTGCTTCTCATTTGAAATAACACTCAATGAGGGAAATGATCGCTCGCTGGATAAAACGCCTTATGCCTTAAACAATGTTTTGCTATTATCCAATGATCCGCAGCAAAGACAGAGCTGGCAACATTTCTTTGAAAAATTTGGCATTCCTCTGTCGATATTGAACTTTGACCAGCTTTGCCAAAAACCTGAAATGCAAGCAAAAAAAGTATCGCATCTTTTTATCAATGACGATCTACAAGGATTAGAAACACTTAACAACCTAACGTCAATTTTTGATTCTGAAATTCCACGCTTTTTATTATGCCGGCAGCCACCAGATACACAGAAATATCCTGATATTAATAAATCGATGCAGTATATTTCTAAACCTACAAAAATGAAGTTTGTTCTTAGCTTGATTAAACAAGGCAAAATAGCATCAAAGAGTAACCAATCGGAAAATAAGACAAACGATAAAATTCGTCAGAAAATTCGTGGGCGTAAGGTTTTGTTAGCCGAAGATAACCTCATTAATCAACAAGTCGCCAAGGAAATCCTAACACAAGCTGGTGCAATCGTCAGTGTTGTCGACAACGGATTGCTAGCAGTTGAGGCATGCAAAGATAACTCGTTTGATTTTATTTTGATGGACATGCAAATGCCTACCATGGATGGCTATCAGGCATCAGAGTGTATCAGGAAAGAATATTCTTTAGATCAGCTGCCAATTATCGCTATGACGGCCAATGTGATGAAAGGCGATAAAGAAAAATGTTTACAACACGGAATGAACGATTATATTAGCAAACCGATTAATAGAACGATTTTTTTTCAAACCATCGAAAAATATCTGGTCGACAAAAATTAGTCATCTTCTTAGCATTAATCAACAACTACCTCACTTCCTCTACACTTGTAACAGACCAAAAAAGGGAGTATATTGGCACAATCCGGTTAAAATGAGCGTCAGAGGGGGATAAATGTATATATATAAGTCGATCTTTCAATTAGCAGCCTTATTTTTGTTAATCGCCTCTTCCGTATTGGCATCACCGAACAACAGTACGTCAGTTATTAGCCTTAAGACTTGCAAGTTAGATATTCGCGCTGACCAAATATCTTATCATTACCGTTTGATCATTTATTCAGGTAATGTTCGATTTTTATATGGACTGGCCAACGTAAAAATGGACAGTGTGGTATTAGTCAAAAAGAAAGATGGTAGCTGCCAATTAGTCGCCCAGCCCTGGAACGGTAAAATCGAACATTAGCCAATTTGTTCCTTACAAATTGAATGGCCGCTTACTTTTGCCTAATTCGCAAAAACCATATGGTAACGACTAACATTAAAACAAGACTTGGCAGTGCTAATTTAATCAGCCAATCCCAACCGTAATTGAACAGGATCCATCCGGCAGACAATGATGCTAAAGCTTGAATAAAAAAAATTAAAAAATCGTTCGCTGCTTGCACCTTAAAACGTTCGTTGGATTGGTAAGACTCTGGCAGCAAAACGGTCCCGGTAGTGTAAAGAAAATTCCAGCCAACTCCCAATAGCACCATAGCCCACCAATAATGCATCACTTGTTGACCGGACAGCGCAACTAAGATCACCAAAAAATAAACCGATGACCCAAGGGCCATCAATCGGCTTAATCCGAAAAAACGGATCAATACCGCTGAAAAAAGAGAAGGTAGATACATCGCAATGATATGACTTTGAATCACCCATTTAGTCGCGGCCAAGTCATGACCATCAATTTGATGCATACTGAGAGGAGAAGCTGTCATGACATAACTCATCACCCCATAAGCAATAGCCCCTGAGCAAACCGCAATAATAAAAATTGGCTGACGGATAATATTTGTCAATGAGCGTGAAGAGGACTCTACATTTTGCTTGGCTACTCCAATCGGCGATAAACGAATCACGATGATGATTGCAATGGATACCATGATTGATAGTCCGATAAATGATCCGGCATAACCAAAAGGCGATTCAATCCAGTCCTTTCCAATAACTGCGACCTCGGGCCCCAGCACCGCCGCAAACATACTGCCAATCATCAAAATGGATATCGCCTTGGGAGTATCCTTGGGATCGGACAGGCTTTCGATGACCGCAAATCGCATTTGCGCGACAAAAGCCATACTAAAACCCAAAAAGGCAACACCAACGATCAAAAAGATGAAGTTAGCTTTTAGCGCGGCAAGGGCAGCTATTAACGCCCCAGCAATCGCGCTGGATAAACCGATAACTGTACCTATACGTCTACCAAATTTCTTCATTAATAGCGCCGCAGGCACAACCCCTGCTGCGGTCATTAATATCATTACCGTTAAGGGGATGGTGGCGTATTCGGGAGAAGGTGCAATTTTCCCGCCGAGCAGTCCGCCGGCAAAAACCACCATGGATGCAGAGGATAAACCCAGCGGCTGAGCTAAAAATAGCAGCCAAATGTTGGCGGGCAATCGGCTAATTTTGTTGCCGATAACGGCAATCGAAACCAGAACAATTGAAGTCACAATTAAGGTGATGGGCATTTTTTAATATTTATTCTTTAAAGCAGAAGGTTAGAAAAACATCATTACGAATCATTCAGCTCGTGGCAAAGTCAATTTTTATTACTCTGATACCATTTAGTATCTAACAAATATAGTCGCTATTCAGGTTGCTTCTATAATTTGTCAATTTAACGCTGAAAATAGGAGCATAATCGTCTATGTGAAGCTACTACGCCCTGCTCACGCGCCTTACATACATCCGTGTAGACATCCATTTTTGAACCCCGAAATGGCAAATTTTAGAGCTAAGCTTGAATAGTTACCGCGGGTCTTGATCTTCGAGTGACATCGCCCCTAGTCCATTATCAAATACCGGGTCACCATTTTCAGAGGCATCCAGTTTGATCATTAATCTTAAATCATTCGGTGAGTCAGCATGATGCAACGCGTCTTCATAAGTCACTTCGCCAGATTTAAATAAACTGAATAACGACTGGTCAAAAGTCTGCATACCTTGCTCATTGGATTTACTCATCAGATCTTTAAGCAAATGCAATTCACCTTTACGAATATGATCTGAAACCAACGGTGTATTAATCATAATTTCGATCGCTGGACGCCTGCCTTTGCCATCCGGAGTGGGGATCAGTTGTTGCGCGATGATCGCCCGTAAGTTAAGAGATAAATCCATTAGTACCTGATCATGCTTTTCTCTGGGAAAGAAATGTAAAATTCTATCTAACGCCTGATTCGCATTATTGGCATGCAAAGTACACATACACAGATGACCGGTTTCTGCAAACGCCACCGCATAGTCCATGGTTTCACTCGTTCTGACTTCACCAATCAAAATAACATCCGGCGCTTGTCTTAAGGTATTCTTCAGCGCGGTATCGAAAGAGTCGGTATCAATACCGACTTCTCGCTGAGTAATGATACATTTATCGTGATTGTGGACAAATTCAATTGGATCTTCGATAGAGATGATATGTCCTGTAGTAGAGCGATTTCGATAGCCAATCATGGACGCCAAAGAAGTCGACTTACCAGTACCAGTTGCACCAACAAAGATAACGAGACCACGTTTTGTCAAAGATATTTTTTTCAGAATATTAGGAAGGCGCAATTCTTCAATGGTCGGAATGGTGGTTTCAATCCGTCTCAGCACCATTCCCACATGATTTCGCTGCTGAAAGGCACTGACTCGATAACGGCCAATACCAGCCGCACTGATCGCAAAGTTACATTCACGGGTTCTGGCAAACTCTCTGCGTTGCTCTTCATTCATTACACTTAGTACTACTTCTCGAGCTTTTTCTGGTGTTAGCGCTCTTTGAGTCA
Source organism: uncultured Kangiella sp. (assembly GCA_964578045.1). GTDB lineage: Bacteria > Pseudomonadota > Gammaproteobacteria > Enterobacterales > Kangiellaceae. Next base: position 14,909 of record CAZOBX010000062.1, read on the forward strand.
CAGGCATAACTTTGCCGTGAATTTTAATGCTGGGCGGTACCCCTGCAGTAATAAAAAGATCCGATGCTTTTTTAGTCACCATTAATCTTAACAGCCCCTCAAAATCCATTAGAATTCGTCCTTAATTTTAGCCGCATGTCGGGCATCTTCTCTGGCAATTAATCCTTTACCTAATAGATCCTTTAAGCACTGATCAAGCGTTTGCATGCCGACCCCCAAACCAGTTTGGATCGCACTATACATTTGCGCCACCTTGTCTTCACGAATAAGGTTTCGGATCGCAGGCGTTCCAATCATAATTTCATGAGCCGCTACTCGACCGCCACCATTCTTTTTAAGAAGCGTTTGTGAAATAACCGCTTGCAATGATTCGGAAAGCATTGAACGAGTCATATCTTTTTCAGCCGCTGGAAATACATCGATGATTCTATCAATGGTTTTAGCAGCCGATGAAGTATGCAATGTTCCAAAAACCAGATGGCCCGTTTCGGCTGCCGTTAACGCCAACCGAATCGTTTCTAAATCACGTAACTCACCAATCAGGATAATATCGGGATCTTCACGAAGTGCGGAACGTAATGCTTCACTAAAACCTAGAGTATCGCGATGAACTTCACGTTGATTAATTAAACATTTTTTACTTTCGTGAACAAATTCAATGGGGTCTTCAATGGTCAAAATATGGCCGTAATGGTTATCATTGATATAATCAACCATTGCAGCCAAAGTAGTACTTTTACCTGAACCGGTCGGCCCGGTCACCAAAACCAGTCCTCGAGGATGCATACACATTTCTTTGAATATTGAGGGCGCTGCCAATTCTTCCAGCGTTAAAACTTGTGATGGGATGGTTCTGAATACCGCTGAAGCGCCACGATTTTGATTAAATGCATTGACACGAAAACGAGCGATACCTGGCAAAGCAAATGAGAAATCCGTTTCCAGAAACTCTTCAAAATCTTTACGCTGCTTATCGTTCATGATGTCATAGACCAGACTATGCACCATTTTATGGTCCATAGGTGGGACGTTGATCCGCCTGACATCCCCATCCACCCGTATCATGGGCGGCAATCCGGCCGATAAATGCAAATCCGATGCTTTGTTCTTAACGCTAAAAGCCAATAACTCAGTAATATCCATGCAGCTCTCACCCAAATTAGGTTTTTTCTTAATAATTAGTTTATTGATTACTTTTTTGTAGTTAAATTAATACCAGTGTTAAAATACTAGTCGATTTCGCCAAACATGCATATAAATGTGCACGACTAAAGGAACTATTTTTCGAATTTAACGAAAAACGCTCCATGACTACAAGTTTATGACTATAACAGATCGTATCAAAAATGTTCGTCAAGATCTTCACGATCTTTGTGGTAAATACCATATTAACATCAATGAGTTAAAACTATTAGCCGTGAGTAAAACACATCCAGCCAGTGCAATTCAAGCAGCATATGAGGCAGGTATCACAGAATTTGGAGAAAGCTATCTGCAAGAAGCTCTCGACAAAATACAATCTTTAGACAAAATATCTGTCACCTGGCATTTTATTGGCCCTATTCAAAGCAACAAAACTCGCTTAATCGCTGAGAATTTTGACTGGGTGCAAAGTGTTGACCGCATCAAAATATTAAAGCGCTTAAACGACCAACGTCCCGATAAAATGGCACCGATTAACACCTGCATTCAAATCAATTATTTTGATGAGCCACAAAAAAAAGGCGCGATAAAGGATGAAATTGATGAGTTACTTGAATTAGCCAGCCAGCTCCCCAATATATCCTTAAGAGGATTTATGGCCATTCCGCCCAAAACCAAATGCGTTGAGACCCAATTGAGTCAATACCTACAAATTGCATCTTGCTTTAAAGATTATCAGAAACAATTTCCTCAAATGGACACCTTGTCTATTGGAATGAGCAATGACATAGAAGCAGCTATTGCAGCAGGCTCTACTATGGTTAGAGTGGGTACGGCCTTATTTGGAAAACGAGTTTTATAAATGACATTCGACAATAAAATTAGCTTTATCGGTTGCGGCAACATGGCTTCGGCAATCATTTCAGGATTAGTCAATAAAGGACTTACCCCCACAAATATCAAAGCCAGTAATCGCAGCGAAGACAAACTCCACAAAATAAAATCATCATCGGGCATTCTCACTACAGCCGATAATAGACACGCCGCTGAGTTTTCTGAGGTGATAGTAATATCAGTCAAGCCGCAAATATTACCGCAAGTCTGTGAACAACTCAGGGATATCGATTTATCCAATAAACTCATTGTTTCAGTTGCTGCAGGGATCACCACTGGCAAAATTACTGAATTCTTAGGCCAGCCTGTTGCTGTCGTTCGCGCGATGCCAAACACCCCGGCCATTATATCGGAAGGCGCGACTGGATTATTTGCGAACAGCCAAACCTCACAGAAGCAAAAAGATTCGGCCATAGCCATCTTTTCTGCAATCGGCAAAACTGAGTGGGTTGAACAGGAATCACTAATCGATGTAGTCACGGCCATCGCGGGCAGCGCACCGGCCTACGTGTTTTTGTTTATACAGGCAATGGTTGATCAGGCTGTTAAAGATGGACTCGACCCCATCAGTGCCAGAAATCTTGCCACTCAAGCGGTACTAGGTGCATCTAAACTGGCACAAATAAAAACGGATGATTCGTTAAACGACTTACGTAAAGCGGTCACATCACCAGGCGGCACAACCGCCGCTGCTCTCGCCAGTTTTGAACAAGATAATTTTTCTAATATAATAAAAAAAGCTGTTTCTGCGGCAATTAATCGTGGAAAAGAACTTGGAGAACAAGCGTAAATGAATCCTTTTGCCCAACTCATTGATATCCTGGTCGGCCTGTATATAACAGTCATTTTGCTCAGATTTTTCCTGCAATATTTTAAAGCCGACTTTTATAATCCTCTGTCTCAGTTTGTAGTTAAAGCGACTGATCCATTAGTCAAACCGCTAAGAAAAATAGTACCCGGTTTTGGTGGGATTGATGTTTCCTCTTTGCTACTTGCTTATTTAGTGATTTTGTTGAAATTCATCCTAATCATGCTGATATCGGGACAGGTTAGCTTTAATATTGTGTTTTTGCTGCTTTATTCTACGATAGAACTATTGCAGAGTATTCTTCGTTTATTTATGTTCTTAATTTTAATTAGAGTCATATTAAGCTGGGTTTCGCCAGGTGGATACAATCCGGTTATGGCGCTTATCGGACAAATAACCGAGCCGGTTATTGCTAAATTTCGGCGAATGTTGCCACCGATGAGCGGATTTGATTTTGCTCCGATGCTCGCATTGATACTAATTTTCTTTTTGCAGAGCTCATTAAATTATTACATTATGCCCATGATCCAGAGAATCGCTTTTTAAGAATAGATGCAAAAATATGGTCCAGCCTTATTTAGGAAAGGGTTTAACCACGATTAGACGTCGGCGATTTTTACTTTTATCACTAATGAATTCGTTCCTACACGGGAAACAAAATAGCCGATCCACTTTTTGGCCAATTTTGTCTGTATTAATCGACTTTGTCTGGAAATCCGCTATATTTCAGCTAGCGTTCAACTGCAAAAACAGACCGCTAATCGGGAATATCCTCAAATATAGAGATATTCCTGTAACTTTGTGCGCTAATTTACGGATTTTCCTAGCTTTTCTGCTAATCTAACTAAGTTAGGAGCTCGTCCTGGATGATGGGATGTGCCTCGCAGTTCTCAATAAACGAAGAAATAGAATAGCTATGACACAAAATTTTTCTGAAAATATTGACCAGTTCAGCAACTGGAAATCGGATATTGGTAAGACGCTTAGTCGCTTTCGCCTTTGGCTCCGTCGTAACGATCTTTTTAACGAAGACATCGATAAACGCCTGTTCAAACTGCAGGAATCGCTTAAAAACGAATATCTCACCATCGCCTTTGTTGGCGAATTTTCACGCGGTAAAACTGAACTGATCAACGCTTTATTTTTCGCTGAATATGGGCAGAGGATATTACCTTCCGAAGCTGGCCGTACCACCATGTGTCCGACCGAGTTATTCTATGACAAAAAAGAAAGTCGCGCATATTTACGTTTATTGCCTATCGAAACCCGTCTTGAACATACTACTCTCACAGAATATCGAGAATTGCCCAATCTGTGGACTGAAGTACCATTAATGACAAGCTCAGCTCAGGAAATGACCCTGGCGCTTCACACCATTACCCAAACTAAATCGGTTTCGATCGGTGAGGCAATAGAGCTTGGTTTTCAGCCTGAGATGTTAGAGCGATGTGGTGATTCAAATGAAATGGTTGAGATCCCGGCGTGGCGCCATGGATTGGTCAGTTTTCCTCATCCACTATTAAAACAGGGTCTTTGTATTTTAGATACTCCCGGATTAAATGCGTTAGGTAGCGAACCGGAATTAACTCTTAAATTATTGCCCCAAGTTCAGGCAATTGTGTTTTTATTATCCGCTGATACCGGAGTGACAGCCTCAGATATGGCTGTCTGGGAAGATTATATCCAAAAGATTGAAAGCAAAGATGATCTGGGATTATTTGCAGTGCTGAATAAAATAGATACTTTGTGGGATGAACTTTCCAGTCGCAAAAAAATCGACAAAGCGATCAAACGAATGATTGATACCACCGCCAGGCAATTACAAATTGACCCGCGCAATGTGTTACCAGTATCCGCACAAAAAGGGTTGGTCGCCAAAGTTAGAAAGGATAAAGCTTTATTAGTCAAAAGTCATATTGAAGAACTGGAAAATGTCCTCTCAACCAACCTGCTGGAAAATAAGGAAAAGATTGTCTCTTCATCGGTCATTGAAGAAACCCAATTATTAATCCATGAGTCCCTGCAAGTACTTAATCAAAAACATGATCAACTATCAAAGCAAAAAAGTGAATTAGGCTCGCTCACCGGTGATAACAAAGAAAAAATTCATCAATTAATTGAAGATAACAAAGTGGCATTTATCGAGTTTCAAAAGAAGTCCTTGTCCGTATCGCCGAGTCAAAGATTGCTTGAAAGACAAACCCAGATTTTATTATCGGTAATGGGTTCAAAAGTTCTTTCGAAAGAAGTAGAAGGCACTTTGGATGAGTTGATTAACAGTCGAACCACTATTGGCCTGTTTAGACAAATGAAACAGTTCTTTGTCGCAATCAATGCCATTATGGTGGAGCTAAGCCGAGAGGCAGAGTTAACCAACAAAATGGCTGTTTCCTTGTATAAAAAATTCTCAACGGACTTTAAAGTCGACTTAATTGAACCGCGCCATTTTCCAATTATCAAACAAAGAAGACAGTTAAACCAAATCATCCGCCAGTCCAATAAATTGAATAAGAATGTATTTACCGCTTTCACCGAACAAAGCATCGCAGTAAAACGCTTTTTCTCCGGTACCGTCACAGAAGTGATGAACTTTTTCAAAGCTACCCGAAAGGAAACCATAGACTGGACACAAAGCATTATCAACCCGCTCAACCAGCAACTGCGTATTCACCACCACATGATTATCGCTCATCAGCAAGAGCTGGAAACTTTAAGAAAATCCGAGTTTAATATTGAAGGCAAATTGAAAGCGCTGAATAATTTGATGGCTGATATTGAAATGGAAAGAGAGACCGCATTAGAATTATCTCATAAACTTGAAGACAAAAAGTTATTTGATTCAGAACCGATTAAAAAGAGTAATATTGTGCCTTTGTCAGCGGCATCTCGCAGTAAATAATTGTTGTTGGTTATTTTACCAGCAACAGAAATACACATTCAATCTATAAGAGTGTCTAACTGTTTCTCAAGCCAATTAACCTGCTTCCGCCTCTTCCCCTTTAGCAATTTTCTTTTTGACTTTATTAATGAAGAAAGCCACGCCGCCTGGGTGTCACAATTCAAAGACTACCGCTAGTTGCTTTTTGACTGTTAGCTCCATAATGACGACAGCTATACATTGCAACTGTCCTGATTCGGTTAAGTCCTTTCCTTCCTGGCGGTTTCTCTCGGACATTTTTCTCACTCGTTTTGGCGTATTGGCATACCTTTTTGATTATCTCATCGGTACTCGGTTTATTGTTGATTGCTTCTTTTATTTCATCTAATTTAATTTCTTCAAAGGCTTGGTATGCACTTTCTTTAAACTCCACACTACCGAGAAGTTGAAGAACATTAAAATCACTGTAGTAACGTTTGAGTTCTTCATCGACGCCGTAAGCAATGTAACTTTGAGAACCTTTATTTCGTTGTTTGTGCCCCAGTATCTGGAATGTTTTATCTCTAACTAGCCAGGTAATAAACATCTCTCTCATAAGTTGAACTCGCCCATAAAATTAATGTCAATAGCCCGGGTACTCATTGATATGAGGCAAAATCGATTATTGCATTTGAGAGTAGCTAAGTAACCTCAGGTTATCCAATGTAGCCAACTCAGGACGTCGAGTCCGCCATCAGTCTTGATTCAATATTCTTTCCTCGAAAGCTGATTAACTGAAAAATAATTGCTAACTAATTTATCGGCTGTTTCGTCTAAAGAATAAGTAAAGGCAAACATGCAATAAAAATGAACAGAGAGAACTAGAATTGGACTACAGCGATAAGAGCTTAATAGAAGAAATTCTTAAAGGCTCGAATTTTGCCTATAACACACTGATGCAACGATACGACAAACACGTATACCGAGTGGCTTATAAGCATACAGGCAATATTGATGACGCACTGGATGTTACTCAGGATGTATTCTTGAAAATCTATTGCAAACTTAACTCCTTTTCTGGAAACAGTTCATTCAAGGCATGGTTAACTCGTATCGCCCACAACGAAGCGATGGATTGGCTACGCAAAAACTGTCGTATGCGCGGGCAGGAAGAACTCAACGATAGCAATATGACACGATTAAATGCCGTTGGAGACAATGAATTGGAACAGCGACAGTTCAAACAAATTATAGAGAAAATGCTACCCAAGTTAAACGACAATCAGCGGATAGCAGTATCATTGCGATTTTTCGAAGATAGGTCGCTCAAAGAAATAGCAAATGTAATAGGTTGCAGTGAAGGTAACGTCAAAAATATTCTATTCCGGGCGATGGACAAGTTACGTAACCAATGGGTTATAAAACAGAGAGTTAATTATGAACAATTGTGAGCAAGCCAAATTATTAATTCAAGATTATTGTTGCGGCGAAATTACCCTACCTAATTTTGCTGAATTACGTTCACACATAGATAGTTGTGAGTATTGCAGAGCGCTGATAGAAATCCACTTTGAAACTAGCAGTGAAGAATCAATGCCAATGGTGACCGATTTACAACTACAAAACATGCGCAGCAAGGTAATGCAACAAATCGCCAAGAGTGATCCAGACCAACACTTGGAAGCGTTTCAGGAGAATGAATTGAGCGACAAAATGAAAGTGGCTCGTTTCAACCAGACAATTACTTCACTGTCGAAACATTCAACAGGCATGAACAAGAGTTCACCTGGACGTTCCCGTTTTTCAAAATTCATGGCCTATGGTTTCGCCACCGCTGCAATGTTAATGGTTGCGGTATTGGCTGGTCGATGGAGCGTGACATTCGAGCAGAGCTTGTTATTAAACCAAGTCGCCGGGCAGGATATTTTGCAAGGCGATGGTCTACTAAATAATAACGTATTGATCAGTCAACTAAGACGTTTTGCGTCATCACAAAACACCGGTCAGAATTTGCAAGAGGATTATTGGAATACTCCTGTTACTTATACCAATGTGTCATTTGACACGTTCGTCGGCAACAACTTGAAATTAGGCTTTGATGTCTGCAAAAGAGTAGACATGACTGCTAAGCCCGACTCTGGGATTGCTAAACAAGTTCTATTACACGCAATCCTGAACCCGACAACGCTTGGTGGTCAACTCAAGGCTATGCAAATTGCCGCGACTACTCACGATAAGCGGTTGGTAGAGGCACTGACGTTAACCATGCACAACCATCCAGCTTTGCCGGTGCGCATTGAGGTTTTATCTATTTTGTCGCGATTACCTTTGACTGATGTGATCGAGAAAGCTTTTTTGACCACTTTACGTGAGGATAGCGCGGTGACCATGCGTTTGATGGCTTTAGACTACTTAAGTCAATACAACAATCTGAGAAACGGGATTTTATTAGAAACCATACAACAAGGAAGCCAAAATAGCGCCGCAGCGCTCATTCAAGCGTTGCAGCAGCAACCTACAAACATGCAGCGGATACCGCCTGAGACATAGTCATTCACAATCGCTTAATTTATTTTTTGATTAATTAAACACTTAACGAGGAACAAACACATGAAAGTATTCGGCATCATTGGAAATTTACGTCACACCTTACTGAGTTCAGCAATAATCTTGGCATTACTGGGATTGAGCCAAAATCTTTTTGCTAACGAGACAAAAACGCTGGATCTGACTTCCGGTCATATGATCGTATTTAAGCTTGAATCGGGCGGTTCGATTAATGTTCAAGCCTGGGATCGGGAAGAAGCCCAAGTCAGATATTCTGATCATAGTCGTGATATCAGTGACTATGTTATTGAACTCCATGAAGTGCACTCCGGATTAGCGATCAGCAGTAAATTGCATAAAAATAGTAATAGTTCTGGTAATTTATTATTTGAACTCATGGTGCCACGCATGACCAGTGTAAAACTCATGTCTCGGGGAGGAAGCATCAATATTGACGGTCTCGAAGGTTCGTTTTTTGGTCGAACTGCGGGCGGCAAAATCTCTATCGTTAATAGTCAAGGCCAGGTCAAACTGGGAACTGGCGGCGGTAATATATTAGTCAAGGATTCCCAACTCGACGGGGGTATTCGTACTGGTGGTGGTGATGTGCTAGTAGAAAACCTAGTCGGGGACTTTAAGGCTCGTTCAGACGGGGGTAACGTGGTTTACCGAAATGTTCGTCGAAAGAACGGTGAAGTCTCTGCTCCAGGTCATCTAAAAATCGAAAGAGCTAACGAAAGAACGGTTTTAATCCATTCACAGGGGGGGGCAATTAACGTTCCTGAAGCGCTAAATGGAGTCAATGTATATACAGATGGAGGAAATATTGAAATAGATAATGCATCACTTTTTGCATTTGCGCAAACCGGCGGCGGCGATATTTCGATTGAACTAATCGAAGGTCAGATTAAAGCAGTAACTGATGCTGGAGAAATCGAAGTGAAGATATCTCAAGATTCTGTGGGAGAGGGTGACATTATCATTGAAAGTGGGGAAGGAGACATTTTATTGACCATTCCCAGAAATTTTTCCATGAAGTTGGACGTTGAATTGGGGTTTACACGACACAGCAGCGGAAACTTCAAGATAGAAACCAACCTGGATGTTGAGACCGGAGAGAGTCAATCATGGTTGTCCAACTTCGGAATACCGAGAAAATTTATCTATGCTAAGGCCGATATCAACGGGGGGTTGCATAAAGTGAATATCCGAACCACCAATGGTAACGTTCATATAATAGAAAAATAATTTAACCTAAAATAATCAATTGAACGCGAAAAATACGTGTATTCCATTGATGTGTGCAGGAAATCTGGGAAAGCCGTAGTCACCTGATTGGTGGCAGAAAATTACTCCTGCATTTTCTGCATACATACCATCCTTGGTAATAAGGAGTGCTTTCACGGTTTTTCCAAGTGCATCAAGGAGATGCGCAAACTCTTGTGAATCTACTCGGTTTTTATGATTTCAGGCATCTCGATTAGTGATTTTTGATATCGAAAGTTGCTCAAAAATTTTATTTATTCTAACGCGATCTTATTATAAAGAGAAGAATTCCAATTTCTATTTCTTAGTCTGTTATTTTAACCTTAATATCACCCTTATTATAATATCCACTGGCTAAAAACCTCACTAACAACTAAACTAGAATACATGCAGTAACATCCATAGAATCCGGCAAACCAGGTTTAACGGCCTGGCAACCATTTTTCTTTCAAAGGAGTTGTGATATGTCTAGTCGAACTTTATTGAATTTTTTTCCGTTGGCGATTTTGTTTTTGTTTTCCAACCAACTGCTAGCCAACGAACATAGGGTTGGTGAATACACCGTTCATTATAATTTACTCAATTCCTCGTTTATTCAGCCCAAAATAGCCACTCAATACGGTATTAAACGCAGTAAAAATATTGGCATGCTTAATATCAGTGTGATTAAAGAATCGGATAACGGCGCAAAAGCAGCCGTTGTGAGCAATATTTTTGGTCACGGCGCTAGTCTTGCCGGTCAGGTAAAATCGCTGGCTTTTAAAGAGATCAAGGAAGCCGAAGCGATTTATTATATTGCGACCTTTCCTATTAGTGATCGCGAACGACTCAGCTTCGATCTGCAAGTCCAACCGGAAAAAGTTGGTAAACTGATCCCGTTAAAATTTAAAGAACAGGTTTATGTTGATTAGTTCTAAGTTCTAAGTTCTAAGTTCTAAGTT
>CAZOBX010000063.1:0-24792 GCA_964578045.1 uncultured Kangiella sp.
GTCTCTGAAGTCACTGTCCAATTCAAAGTATTAGATGATCAACAAATCGAAAATTATCTGTTAAAGGAACAGCCATTTGACTGTACTGGCAGCTTTAAAATCGAAGGATTGGGGATTAGCTTATTCGAATCAGTTGAAAGCAAGGATCCTACTAGCCTTGAAGGATTGCCTTTGATATCGGTTTGCAATTTGTTACATCGAGCAGGCATTGAAATTATTTAATACTTAAATTCCGATAGATATTCTTGCTTAGTGAAGTGCTAATATCGATAGCAACACTGAGTATGGCTAACAGGTTTTGCTTTAATTGTTTTTTAAAATCGATGCTCACGGAGTAGCTCCCTATTCAAAAGCATTTATTGAAAGCAAACTTAACCCGGAGAGTCGCTAAAATACTGATGCTGGATGGCTGCTCTTATCCAGAGTTGAGGTTAATTACAACCATTTTAGCTATTGATCAACAGATGGACCCAAATACTTAATCCATAGCCTAATGCAATAACCGGCGTCCATTTAAGATGAGAAAAGAAAGTGTAGATGCCTCTAGCTTGGCCCATTAAGGCGACCCCCGCTGCAGAACCAATCGACAAAAGACTTCCTCCGACGCCAGCCGTAAGAGTCACTAACAGCCATTGATTAGCAGGCATTTCCGGGTTCATCTGCAACACTGACACCATGATTGGAATATTGTCTAGAATTGCCGAAAATATGCCGACTAGCGTATTGGCAACGGTTGGCCCTAATTCGATATATAAATAGGTGGACAAATCAGCCAAATAACCAATAAAACCAAGTCCACCCACACACATAATCACGCCAAAGAAAAATAACAGGGTGTCCCATTCTGCTCTGGCAACCTCTCTATAACTATCAAAAGCAAGAACATCTCCAACTTGACCGTAAGATGGCACATCTTTAGACGTTATTTGATGAGTCCTTCTTAGATAGAACCCAAAAAACTTAAGATAGGCAAGCCCAGTCATCATCCCTAGAAAAGGCGGTAAATGAAGAAAATTATGGAACGAAATTGCGGTCAATATAGTTAAACCAAATAGAAAAATAATTCGTTTTGCACCCCGCTTCATTTCAGTTTGTTCGCTAACAACCTGAGGATACTCATTTTTTATTGAAAGCGACATAATAGTTGCTGGTATAACAAAATTGACTAAGCTAGGTAATATTAGATCAAAGAATGCTCCGAAAGGCAATATTCCTTTTTGCCAGACCATTAACGTCGTAATATCACCAAACGGACTGAAAGCGCCGCCCGCATTAGCGGCAACCACGATATTAATACAGGCAATACTGACAAAACGTCGATTATCTTTTCCAACAGCCAGAACCACCGCACACATAACTAGCGCGGTGGTAAGGTTATCGATTATAGGGGATAGACAAAAACTAAGTATCCCGGTGATCCAGAATAGTTGCCGATAGCTAAATCTTCGATTAACCAACCAGCTGCGTAATTTCTCAAATATTCGTCTTTCGCTCATCGCGTTCACATAGGTCATCGCGGTCAACAAAAACAAAAACAGTTCAGCAAATTCCACCAAAAAGCGTCTTACTGCTATTTCAACCCTTTGTGGATTGTCAGTAAAAGAATACTCAAATGCGACCATTGCCCAGATCAATCCGGCAGCCAGAATGACGGGTTTAGACTTTCTAAGATGGGTATATTCTTCAGTCATAACCAGCAAATAGGCAAGTACAAAGATTCCAATTGATGTAAAGCCAACCCAGTGAACCGTTAAATCCATATTATCTTCCAAAATGACATAGTTAGTTAATCCTAGCACATCCCTGATTAAAGCAAATATCGAAAGATTTGACTATAATCAACTAGAGCACCATAAAAAGAACAATCTTAACGACTGACCGGGAAAAAAATGCCCTAATTATTGAATCGAGAATCCGATGAGCTATTTTTTAATCAAAACGAAAAACCTTGAACTAACAAGATTCGAGCAACTGGCAGATATAAACGAATTAAAAAAGACCCATTTGCCTTTTTCAGGATCTCTTGGGCAACATCCTTATGACGTAAATAAAGTTGTCTTGCTATCAGATCCTTACACCAGCAGTACACTTTATTATGAGTTTTCGCGAGAAGATATAGGACTGGTGGAAAAATTACCTAATATCATCAATAGTGACGGTGAAGACGTGGCAATGGTTCTGTTATGGATAAAAAAGGGTCGAATCGGTGTAAGATGCGCGCCATTTCTAGTTGAGTCTATCGGTTACTGATGATCAAATCTCGCTCTAACGATGAACAAACTCCAATTAATTGATGCCTTTTAAGGCTTTATTGTCATTTACCCTCCCCGATTATGTTAATTTTATCAATTTCTCTTGACTTTATACATGCATATACATATTATGACGCGTAAAACGAATGCAACGCACAGGAGTAGAGATGTGGAGATCGAACAGTGCTTTAATTTAGCCATGCGAAAATCGACTCGAATTATCACCCAATTCTACGAAGAGCGGCTAGCAAAAGTGGGTTTAAAGGTTGGACAGTTTACCTTACTTCGCGCAGTACACTATCGAAAACAAACGACCAATAAGCAATTGCAAAGCATCTTGGTTCTGGACCAAACCACACTTTCCAGAAATTTGAAGCCACTTATCAGAGATGGACTTTTGACTGTTACAGCAGATGAGGATGATCAACGGAAAAAAATCATCAGTCTTTCCGCTGAAGGCGAAAGCACCTACCAGGAGGCGCTTCCAATCTGGAAAGACATTCAACAATCCTTAGTTGAGAAACTAGGTAATAAAGAATCATTAAATATTTTAAAACTTTCCGATAGTTTCGCAAAAAAATTAGCTCAACTCTAATTTTTTGTTTAGCATATACATGTATATGCATTTTAACTGAAGGTTCAAACATTTTTTTAATATATAACATGCATATACATAGGTAATCACATGAAAATTAAAGGTCAAAATTTATTTATTATTCGGTTTGCAAGTTTTATCGTCAAGTATTCTAAAACCAACGTTCTATTAAGTCTGCTTTTGATGATGGCTTTATTTTATTCACTTCCCAGTCTCTACAAAGATACTCGTGCAGATGCATTCCTTGCGGACGACAACGCTGCGCTGCTATATCGAGATAAAGTTAAAGCACAATTTGGACTAAGTGATCCAATCGTTATTGCTGTAGTGAATGAATCAGCGACTGGTGTATTCAACCCTGATTCTTTAGCGTTGGTTAACTGGTTAAGCGAAAACATATCTGCGTTAGACAATGTTAATTCTAATCGAGTAACCAGTTTAGCTACCGAAAATAATATAACAGGTTCCGATGATGGTATGCAGGTAGAACTCTTTTTTGAGGAAATGCCAAGGACTCAAATGCAGGCCGAAAGGCTGTGGACAGAGGTATCAGACTTTCCTCTTTATATGGGGACTCTGGTTGCTAAAGATCGTAAAGCGACTGTTATTGTGGCTGAGCTAATTGATGAGCTTGAGGTAGAGAGTACCTATCAAGCGATATTGGGTCTTGTTAGTAGAGCGCCTATTAGTAACATGGATAAAATTCACGTAGCTGGAGAAGGTGCAATCGCTGGATATCTTGGCAGCTATATTGATGCCGATGCGCAGCGGTTGAATCCACTTGCAGGTTTAATCATCACTGTTATTATTCTTTTTGCGTTTAGACGATTTAGTCCGGGTTTGTTGTCCAATATCATTATTGCGGCCTCTGTTTTAGGCACCTTAGGAATTATGGCAATGAGCAACATACCGTTTTTCGTCATCACCAACGCCCTACCGGTAATTTTAATTGGTATTTCGGTAGCTGATTCGGTGCATATCTACAGCCATTATTTTGAACTTCATGCCAAAAATCCTCAAGCAGACAAATTGGAATTGATAGTCGAAACCTTAGTCGAAATGTGGCGTCCGATCACCCTGACGACTCTGACGACCATCGCCGGATTTATTGGCCTTTATTTCGCTGCTTACATGCCTCCCTTTAAGTATTTCGGATTATTTACTGCCATCGGCGTGGCCATCGCATGGTTATATTCCTTAGTATTTTTACCGGCGGCAATGGCAATTATTAAACCTTCAGCCAGCAAATATTTTGTTAATCTGTATGAGCAGAATCAGCTTGATCGTTTTTCTAAAATTATGGTGAGTATAGGCAAAGTGACATTAAATAATTCGAAACGGGTGATTGCGATATTCACTGCAATCGCTATCTGCGGATTATTTGCTACTAGTCAGTTAAGAGTAAACGAAGATCGAATTGAAACCTTTCATCACAGCGAACCGCTTTATCAATCTGATCAAGCGATTAATGAGCACTTTAATGGAACGACCAATCTGGATATCATTATCGAAACGGCGCAGAACGAAGGACTATTTGAACCTGAAAATTTGCGAAAGATAGAAGCTCTGCAAAATTTCACTCTCACCATGAAAAACGTAAAAGGCGCTACTTCGATTGTCGATTATCTTAAACAGATGAATCGTTCACTCAATGGCGGCAAAAAAGACGCCTATGTTCTTCCCTCAGAGAAGGAACTAATCGCACAGTATTTCCTAATTTATTCAGCCTCTTCCGATCCGACAGATTTTGAGGAAGAAATCGATTATGACTACCGCATGGCAAATGTCCGACTCAACTTAAATAAGGGTGGATACGTTGATATCAAAGACGTGGTTAAGCAACTTAATCGCTATATCGAAGAGGAATTTAATAACGCCGAGATTAAAGCCACACTAAGTGGTCGTGCAACAGTCAGTTATCACTGGATCAAAGATCTGGGAGAAAGCCACTTTGTTGGTCTGGCGATTTCCATGTTCCTGGTATGGGCAGTATCTGCACTTCTGTTTGGCTCATTAACCGCTGGGTTATATGCAATTATTCCAGTTGCGGGATCGATATTGATCGTCTACGCCGCAATGGTTATTCTGGCTATTGATCTCGGCATAGGTACATCGATGTTTGCCTCCGTGGCAATTGGATTAGGAGTTGATTTTGCAATCCACACCATCGACAGGGTTCGAAGTTTGTTTAAAATGCACAACGGTGACTGGGATCTGGCACTCAAAGAGTTATACCCTTCAACGGGACGCGCTTTATTTTTTAACTATTTAGCAATTGCCTGTGGTTTTGGCGTACTCATTTCAAGCCAGGTGGTACCTCTCACTAACTTTGGCATTATCGTTGTAGTTTCAGTAACCACCAGCTTTCTTGCCAGCATAAGTTTACTGCCGGCACTTATCAAAGTAACAAAACCGCACTTTATCGGTGGCACCATTGAAAACCAGGAGAAAGCCCCTTTCGGTAGAAAGCTGGTTCGAATATCTTCAGTCATTTTATTAATCGCAACTTTCGGTGGGTTTGTAATCAGTAAGCAAGTCCAAGCTGACGATCTACCTGACGCTATGCAATTAGTTAACAAAGTTAACGCCATTGATGACGGTCTACAGGTCACTCGTAATCTGACCATGACAATGATCGACAAGCGAGGTAAGAAGCGAGTCAGAGAGACTCTGGCTTTTAGAAAGTACTATGATGAAGAAAAAAGAACCATTTTGTTTTACAAAAAACCAACCAATGTTAAAGGGACATCATTTTTGACTTTCGATTATCCTGACGCTGATAAAGATGATGACCAATGGCTTTATTTGCCGGCCCTTAGAAAAGTGCGACGAATATCAGCATCGGATCGCGGTGACTATTTCTTAGGTACTGACTTCACTTATGAAGATATTAAGCTCGAGGGAAAACTGAATGTAACGGATTATGATTTCGAGTCGCTAAAGCTGGAAAGCCTGGTGCTTGACGACGGTCAGTCGATTGAAGCGGCTCTTGTACGAGGAACCCCTAAAAGCAAAGAAATCGCAAAAGAACTGGGATACGGTAAGACTGAGTTTTGGGTGGACCTTGAGACGAATCTAATCGTTAAAGCCAATTACTGGGATACCAAAGGGAAATTGCTAAAAACGCTCAACATCTCAGAAATTCGAGAAGTTGATAGTTTGATTACTCGTCACAAAATGGTCATTGATAATCATAAGACAGGACACCGTACCGAGTTTGTTTTTAGTAACGTTAACTACACAGCAGACGTTAAGGATAGCCTGTTTAGTAAACGCGCGATGAAACAGGGGAAGTAATGTGAAACTCTCTGTTATCGTCGGCTGTATTTTATCAATAGTTGCCCAGCAATCCCTCGCTGAATTTTCAGCAGTTATAGAACCAGAATGGACCGTGGATAAAGATCTTCATAGTGAGAAATTTGAAACCACTTTTCAGCCTGAATGGAATTTCTCCATCAGTGAGGGAGTCGAAATGACGTTTATCGCCAGAGCAAGATTTGACGTCCTGGATAATCTGGGTCCAGCAAATGAAAGACCACAAAATTACAGCAGCATTAACGGTCCTACAATTTCCGGCAGCCATGGTGATTTGAGTATTAGAGAGTGGTATGTAGATACTGAAGTCAATGACAGTTTTTGGCGGATAGGCAAACAGCAAGTGGTTTGGGGTCAGGCGGATGGTTTAAAGGTTTTAGATGTTGTTAATCCACAAAGCTTTCGGGAATTTATTTTAGATGAATTCGATGATTCTAGAATTCCTTTATGGATGCTAAATATTGAAGTACCCATCGGGGACGAAGATAGTTTACAAATTCTCTGGATACCAGATTTGACTTATCATGAGTTTGCAGAGACTGGCACGTCTTTTCAAATCACCAGCCCGCTCTTTGTTCCTGGTATTGAAGATGGAATGCCGGTGGTTGGTTTTAATCAGCAAAAGCCCTCCTCGATTCTGGCGGATAGCGACATCGGATTGCGTTATTCTTTGTTTTATGAAGGTTGGGACCTGACCTTTAATTATCTTTATCACTACCATGATTCACCGGTTTTATATCAGCTGTTTGATGGCTCTGGAATTACAATCGATTCAAGATATGAACGAAATCATATGATTGGCACTACGGCTAGTAATGTGTTTGGTGATTTTACTTTACGAACCGAAGTTGGTTATAGCAGTGATACTTTTCACCAACTTGATGCACCCTCCTCCATTCTTGGCACAAACGGCATATTCCAATCCGCTGAATTTTCATCTGTCATAGGGCTGGATTGGCAAGGACTAGAAGATACTTTTATTAGTATGCAATGGTTTCAAAGTCATTTATTTGACTATGATAGTCAAGTGGTTCGCCCAAAAAATAATAATATCGCGTCTTTTCTTTATAAACAGACCTTTCAAAATGAAACCTGGGAGCTAAATCTCTTATCCTTGTATGGTTTTGATAAAAATGATACTTCTATTCAATTAGAGCTTAGTTATATGCTTGAAGATAATTTAAAAGTCTGGATTGGAAGTGATAGTTTTTCTGGGGGTCTAGACGGATTGTTTGGTCAGTTTAATAATAGAGATCGATTCAAGTTTGGGTTTGAATGGGGTCTGTAATAAGCTTATTATAGAATAGCACTGAACTATCTGGAGACTCATTGTGCAAAAACTTCCCGCTTACAAGAAACGAAAAGTACATTTCATTAATCAGGCCAGTCATAATAATTGGCGAATCAAAGTCTATGGTATTTCTGTTAGTGGTGAACCTTTAGCTGATGAACTTGTTTACAACGCTGTAAACAATCTATTACCCAATTTACCCGAAACGGCAATCACTGACCAGCGATACGGCGTTGGCTTTTTAATCATTCATCAAGGTACCATGCGAAACTGGTTTTTGCTGGACTGGTGGGAAACTGAAGATATTATGCATCATCTGTTATTTTCATCACCTCTTGAAGAACCAGATTCTATTACTGCCGAACCTGATACTTCTTTGATCGCTTGTGTACATGAATTACGAGTGATCAATTTTGAAAGCGAGGCATGGATTAAGACAATGCTTAATGAAGATAGAAATTCTGTCCCGGATGCATATTTAACGCTACGATTGAGAGACTGATAAGTACATACAGATTTATTGACATCGTTAAAAACCAAATAGATAAAAACGAATTAGGAATTAGAAATGTAGGTTCTAGACCTTTCTAAACTGTTCCTCTTGATTTTTGTCAGGAATGGGCACTGATCGTATTGAATTTGAGAGGCTCTTAAATTCCATAGCCGATACAGAGTTAGTCGAATCGAATTTTCCGCTTGCTCCTGTGAGTTCAACAGGCCGTGATTATTCCTACCGTAAAGACTGGCTTGAGAAAAGAATGTTGGAGCTGTGTGATATTTTCTCTGTGGATATTTATGCCTTCACTATTTTAGATAATCACTACCATATTTGTCTGTACCTGGACCCTAAGGAGCCGCTTAACTAGAGCAATCAAGAAATAGCAAAGCGTTGGTTAAAAGCTTATCCTGGACGATTAGATGAGCCTAAATACGCTAAACAGCGCGAATTGAAGATGCAGGCCATTATCGCCCATAAAAAGAAACTCAAACGTTATCGCCAACGTCTCGGTAGTTTATCCTGGTTTATGGGACGACTGAATGAACCACTCGCCAAATCAGCCAACAACGAAGATTTTTGTAAAGGGCATTTCTGGAGTCTCGATTTAAATCACAAGCCTTGTTGGATGAGGGGGCAGCACTGACCTGCATGGCCTACGTTGTTCTCAATCCGATTAGGGCTAACTTGGCTAAATCACTGCCGGAAAGCGAACATACGTCCATCAAACGACGCCTTAAAACTCTCTCGCCGGACGAGCTAAATCTAACGATTAAAGTGATTGCTAGACAAGTCAAAAACCGCACTATGGTTTTAAAACTGAAGGATTATATCGAACTATTGGAATGGACCGGCAATGCCATTGTTTATCCCAACAAATCTAAATTACCACCACATCTTTCCACTACATTTGACCATCTTAATCTACAATAAAAAACTGGCTAAACCAAGTACAATCCTTCGGCGGAAACTATTATCGATTTGTTGGTAGCCTTGACAGACTCAAAGAAAAAACGAAAGAGCTAGGGCGTCAATGGCTAAAAGGCATTCAACCCATCCAATCGCTGTACAAATCCCCCCCTCAATAAATCCACACTAGAGTACCAAACTCTTATTATCTTGTTCTTCGAGAGAATGACTGACTCGTGAAAAAGGGGTGAAAGCCTTTTTCGCCGTTTAAAGTCACCAAATGATGGCTCCCTCAAAAATAAAACAGAAAATATTTATTAATGGTTGAGAGTTTACTGAATATTGTGTGAGCTATTGTCCATATGGTGACTGGCACTTATATTTGCCAAGGCAAGGCCTGAACTAAAAATCATTTCGAACATGAATTATCGCTGATATTGATATTCAATGCCCTAAACCATAAATACCAAAAAAAATACGCACACTAAGTACATAACAAAACCATACCAGATGCAGTTAAGACTATGTTGATATACAGTACTCCATAACTAAACAATCTTCAGAAATATCATCGATCTTAATTTTGAATTCTTTTCGTTCTTGTCTATTTAAAGACTTAAATCTAAAGCCTACGGATTGATAGGATTTAATCGCTCGGATATTCTTTTCCACCACTGCTAATTGAAAATCACCAGTTATATTCAAATTTTCAATCAGAAGCTGCAGTGCTTTTCGACCGTTCCCTCTTGATTTCTCTGATAAGGCTATTCGCTTTAGATAATATCCCAGATTAATTTCGGTTAAATCATAAAGAATCATATATCCAAGTTTCTCTTGAGCCGAATTCTCGATAATAAAGTGATAGTTGACATCAGAACTCATAATCTCTTCGTGCTTGGATCTTTCCCATTGGGCAATAAACGCTCTATTATCATCTGCAAACTCTATTTGTAATACAAAGTCTAAATCATCTAATTCGGTATTTCTTAATTTAATATCCAATGAAGCCTCTACTGATTTTATTACACCTTATTGAATCAACGACACGCCTTTGACCTTCTCCAAATTGCGCTCTCTAAAAAACCTTTCGTTTAAATTGGCAACCTAATGAAAAGCCTAAAAACTCAAACTCAGAAGAAGTTCGATTCTACTTTACCTCAGTCATATCAGGACTGTAACTATACATTTTTTAATCTGTTTTCGAATGTCTACTCGGTTAACGATAAACTAAACCCATAAACAGACAAGCTTGCTTGCTTAAAGTCAATTTCAGGCATCGGTTTAAATCCCATTCTTGCATACATGTCCCATGCAACTTGCATCGATTTAGTGGTATGCATGATGATTTGCTTGCTACCGAGTGTTCGAGCCTGTTCAATGCAATATTCCGTTAAAGCCCGACCAACGCCAAATCCTCTCGCTTCCCTACTAACGACCAGCAATCGGAAACCTGACGAGTTTTTAATCGAAGTGGCTTTACCGCCAGAGGCGTAATTTTGCATATCTCCTACAAAGGTGACACTGCCCATAACTTCATCCTTTAAGTTGACCGCTACAAATATTCTAACCGTTGGCATTGCAGCCCTATCAAAAGTGCCACGCAAGAGCGCATAGTATTTAGGCATTTCGATTTCTGAAGGCATATTGGGTAGATTGGCATAGACTTCGACTGTCATTTTTCCGATAGCATCATATTCGCTGCTCAATGCTTCACGGATAATAATCTCTGTAGAATTCTCTGTCATTATTAAGCCCCTAAAACTAATTAAGCTTGATTCTACTCTGCTGTTTAACTCATTACCACAAAC
This sequence comes from uncultured Kangiella sp., assembly GCA_964578045.1. GTDB lineage: Bacteria > Pseudomonadota > Gammaproteobacteria > Enterobacterales > Kangiellaceae. The sequence continues at coordinate 10,667 of CAZOBX010000063.1, forward strand.
CATGTAGATGCTTAGTCTCTACTAAACACCCAGGTTCGGATTGAAGGCTGCCAGTATCCGGTTGACCTGCTAATTTTACTTTTTTTAAGAAAATTAAAAGAACTTAAATTTTGAGTTAATTGCTTTTTGATAACAAGATCATTAAGAGTAATAGCCCTAGCGAATCTGTCAATCAGGTAATCCAATGGTAAGAGCTCAATAAGCGCAATTATTTCTGATTCAATATTGATCGGTTTATGCAACGAACAAATAGAGGGTCAAACCTTTTCTCTAAAAGTAACGACTTGGTTTCTTCCTCTATCTTTAGCCTGGTAAAGAGCTGTATCTGCCCGAAAAATAGTTTGTTCAATCTGATTGTCTTCTTTGTCGAGTTGGCTCAAACCGATACTGACAGTAACATCTATGTTTATTTCCTGAAAATAGATTGTTTGTTCGGCAACGTGCTTACACATCCTCTGGGCTATTTCGTATGACAAATCAATATTGCAATCTACCAGCATCATTACATACTCCTCTCCACCAAACCTGCCGATCAGGTCGTATTTCCTCATATTTATTTTAAGAATATTTGCCACAGATTTAATAACGGCGTCACCTGCTGCATGCCCATGGCGGTCGTTAACTTTTTTAAAATGATCGATATCGATCATTAGCAACACCGATTGAAATCGATTGCGTTGTTGACGAAGAAGCTCTTTTTGTGATGTTTCCAAAAAATGTCTACGATTAAACAGCCCCGTCATACTGTCTGTAGTTGCAAGTTCAAACAATTGGGAATTTAGAAGATAAAGTTTATTATTGGCTTGTTTTCTTAAACTATTAGTTTTCAGTAAGAAGTATATCATTACAAAAAAAACGATGCTTATTACTAAAATTAACGTCAACCAATCCCGTTGAGCTTCGATAGTTTGATCTTTATTTTTCATTATTCTATCTTGTACTTCGATCTCTGAAACCTGACCTTGCAAAACAACTATATTTTTATCAATTCTTTGTTGAAGCTTCGTCATTGCTTGTTTTTTTGATATTATTTCATTCTGCTTTTCTTTTAGCAACGATTCCTTTCTGGTAATATACTCTTCATTTTTACTCATGCTTGACTTTGAAGTTTCCAGATTTTCCTTCAGGGAGCTTAACTCTCGTTTATTTTTTTCTGCAACTTGTTGGTTTAGTTCTAACTCTTTATTAGCCGACTGTAAAAGGGCTGTTTTTTCATTTAAGATATTATTTAATTCTTCAATATTTTTTTCTTTCTGCTGCTCTTCTGTCAATAAATCCTTCAAATAGGTTTCTGTTTCTCTAAGCTGCTCGCTCAAGTCTTTTTTTGTACCTGCGAATAGCAAAAGATTAACCGATATATCAAAACCTCGAGCAGATATGTTGTCTCGGTTTAATCGTATTTTCATCTGACTACCGGTAGTAATAAAGCTAATCATCTGCTCTTTTCGATTAATTCTACCATCGGTAATAATCAAAGATTTTGAAAATCGGGCAAATATCCGGCTATTTTGAGATCGAATTTTATTAGTGGCAAAAATAATGGAAAAACGCTCTGGCGAAGGATTGTCACTGTTAATATTTTCAAATAGGAATATTTTACCTCTTAATTTAGTTAATTGGTAATTATTGAACGCCTTATTTAGCTCTGGATTAGAACCTATAATACCAACCACAAATTGGTCAAAACTTTCTTCATTGGGCCAGGTAATTTGTTTGGCAACTTCTATCGTATAATATGCTTTAGCTTGTGCAGGAGTAAGATCTTTCTCTTCTGCAATGGTCAAACCAATCAACAACATATAGATACCGAGCGCTGCTGGCAATCGAACTAGTAATTTGTTGTAAAACATAATCAATTTAACTACATTTTGTTTATCGACTCTTTAGTAAGTATAGAAGATTTTTGAGATATGCTGGCAAATTATTCAAGGCCAACACTAACTGTCAGATTTTTCCTTAATTCTTGACTTATCCAATCCACGAAGGACCTTACCCTGGTCGACATCAGTTTAGTGTGAGAATACACAACACTAACTGGCGCGGCAGGAAATTCGTAAACAGGCAATACAATTTGGAGCGCTCCAGAAGTTACTTGCTCCTCGACCTGATAGGATAAAAACATACCTAAACCCATACTGTTCATCACCGCATCTAATGCGACGTCGATGTTATTACAGGTTAGTGGTCCTTTTACAGCAATCGATAGCATTCTGCCTTTTTCACTAAACTGCCAATGAGCACCGTGACTTAATCCGGAAAACAAAATACAAGGGAGCTTTGTGAGATCTTTTGGATGAGCTATTGAACTCAAAGAATTGAGTAATTTAGGCGTAGCACAAATAATCCGTCTGACTGAACCCACTTTTTTGGCTACCATGGTGGAATCAGCTAGCTCCCCGATTCTAATCGCCACGTCTATGCCCTCTTCGACTAAATTAACATTACGATCCAGTAGTAGAAGATCGACATTTATAAGTTTGTTCTTTTCAATAAATTGATTGATCAGGGGGGCTAGTCGTTGCGAGCCAAACATGACCGAGGCAGTGATTGATAATTTACCACTGGGTTGGCTCTGCAAAGAACTTAGTTCTAATTCTGCATTTTCAATATCAGCCAAAATATCTCGGCAGCGACTTAAATATCCCTGTCCTTCGACGGTTAAGGTAAATTTTCTAGTGGTTCTGGTTAGCAAGCGAGTTTCCAGACATGTTTCTAAATTTGCCAGAATTCGAACAACGGTTGGTAAAGACGTATCAAGGACTTCGGCAGCAGCCGTAAGACTGCCGCTATCGACAATTTGCACAAAGGTTTTCATTGCAATTAACTTATCCATGGGATATTTACTCCATAATATGAATTAGTGTTATCAAGTATACGCTATTTATTCCAGATAATGAAACATGCATAATGACTTCCAGACGGCAAGACCGTTGTTATTAACGACCAATTTTAACCCTCTCTAGGAGAAACAACATGAAAGCAGCAATATTAGTATTATCCGATCCAAACCACGGTAAAGAAGAAGCTCTGGGCCGTGTATTTAACGCATTGGCGACCGCTTTTGATTACAAAGAAAACGGCGCTGAAGTAAAGGTTCTTTTTAACGGAACAGGTACTCGTTGGATTGCCGAGTTAGCTAACCCGGAAAATCCAGTGCATGGATTATTTGAAGCAGTTAAGGATGTTGTCGCTGGCGTATCTTGTGGTTGTGCTGACGTATTTGGTTCTGCCGCTGATGTTGAAAAGTCAGGTTATGAATATATGACTGACAATGCCATTCCCGGTACTCGCGGATTACCGAGCTTGCATAAATTAGCTGCCGAAGGATATACGATTTTAACCTTCTAGATATCTGCTAACAAATGATCGGCTCGCAAGCAAGCTATAGCGAGTCCGATCGAATGACCCAACTCGATAAGGAGCTCCGTTCATGGCCACCTTGCCTCCCTTCCATCAAGGCGAACTAGAGGTTCAAAGCCTTGCTAAAGAATCCCACATAGCCCAACGAAATGGCGGTGTGATTAGCGATAGCATCTTAGCAGGTGCCATCCCTTTTATTGCCCAACAGAATATCTTGTTGGTTAGTAGTCTGGATGCCCAGGGATATGTTTGGACATCAGTATTGATGGGAAGAGCGGGTTTTATTAGCGCGCCAAATACGAATTCACTGCTACTCAATACCACTCATATTGTTAAACAAACAAACGATCCATTATGGCAAAACATTATCGACAATCCACAAGTCGGATTGCTGGCCATCGAACTGGATACCAGACGGCGTTTTCGTATCAACGGAAAAATCCGAAGAATTGACCAAACCTGTTTTGTGATAGAAGTAGAACAGGCCTATCCCAATTGTCCAAAATATATTCAACGCCGCAATCTTAAAATTAGCGATGAAGCGATTTCTCAACAACTCTCTGCGCCCAAAAAAGGAACTCGCCTGACCAATCAACAAATAGAAATAATTACAGATGCCGACTCTTTATTTGTTGGCAGTGCTAATCCAATCGCCACAGGGTCAGCAGATGACAATTTAACTGGGCAATTACAAAGCCATGGAGGTGATGTTTCTTATCGTGGTGGTTATCCTGGATTTGTTGAGATACTTGATGGTCGTCGATTACGTATTCCAGACTATCAGGGAAACAGCATGTTTAATACTTTAGGCAATATTCAATCTTACCCTAAAGCCGGTATTGTGTTTATCGATTTTGATCAGGGTCGGTTACTGCAAGTAAGCGGTCGGGCTAAAATTCTTTGGGGCTTTGATGACCCGACCAATAAAAGCAATGGAACTCAACGCTTTTGGGAATTGGATGTTGAGAATTGGCAGGAAACGGATTTACCATCTGAAATGGATTGGCATTTCTTTGATTATTCTCCGCACAATCCAAGGGAGCAGAAAGTAAAAGGAATAACGAATTTAAATTTGAAAGTTCAAAGTATCGAGGATAAAAGTCCAAGAATTAAATTATTTACCTTAGTATCTGAAGATGGCGCTAACTTGCCCACATTTGAACCAGGCGCACATTTACCCGTTGAGCTAACCCTTGATGATAGCTCGAAGATTAAACGACACTATTCACTGGTTTCATCCAATGAAGAAAATCGTTATTACCAAATCGCCGTTCAACGAGAAAGTAATGGTCGTGGCGGTTCCATGCATCTTCATCAACACGGTCAAGTAAACTCACTGATTAGTGCGAAACCGCCTCGCAATGAATTTCCGCTTTCGCCCATTGGTCAACACACTATTTTGATAGCTGGTGGCATTGGTATTACCCCTATCCTTAGCATGTTAAGAGCTTTAGTTGATAAGGATGCTTCTTTCGAAATTCACTACAGCGCAAAAACACTCGCAGATTTGGCATTCAAAAAAGAAGTTAGTGATTTGGCTGGGGACAAGGCCCACTTCTATTATTCAACTGGCAAAAATGCTAGAAGACTGAACTTAAATTCAGTCATGCAGCAAATGCAAAATGATAGTCACATTTTTTTATGTGGCCCTGTCCGTTTGATCGAAACGGCTCGTAATATTGGTGAAACACTGGGAATTAATTCAGCACAAATTCATTTTGAAAGCTTTGGCGCTTCGCCTATCGATGGTGATTCAGAAATAGAAGTCACCTTAAAGAAGTCTGCTATGGTTGTAATAGTGAAACAGAGTCAGACTATATTGGAAGCATTAATCGAGAAAAACATATCAGTGCCCCATGATTGTAAACGGGGTGAATGTGGCATGTGCGCGGTAGAGGTTATCAAAGGTAATGTTGACCATCGCGACGTATATTTAAACAAACAGGAACGACAAAAACGAATGTGTGTTTGCGTATCTAGGGCAAAAGGAAAGGGACTGACTCTTGATCTTTAGATTGGTGTTTTCTTTCAATTTGTAGTCGAGTTCTTTTGCTATTTTCCCTGACATGTTTTCTCAAAGCTCGCTTTAGCGATAATAATCTCATAGCGAGTGAAGTAGCGACTTTTTCTTAGCTAACCCCGAGATATTCTGTGGGCATAAAAAAGCCGAATGTTTAACCATTCGGCTTTCGGGCAAAATTCTGTTGTTATTTCATTTTCGGATAAATATAACCGCAAGCGCTTACAAATAGGGCTTATTTATTTTTTGGGACTGAAAAATCCATAATCCAATTGGTTTCCCAGCAGCCATCGGCACTGATGAAATAGGCTTGCTCCCAGCGAGCAGTGCCCTTTTGACCGACATGCCAGAGGAATCGAAGCGGTATTGGTTTTCCATCAATCATGTCCTGGCCATAAAAAATGCCTTTTTTCCCATTAAAAGCACCGGTAACCTGATATTCGAGTTTACATCGATTTGAATCCATCCAGAAAATTGTCCATAGACTGGTTGCTGGGTCAAAAACTCTCACACTAGAGCCGTAGAAAGGTCCTTCGGAAAAATTAACAAATGCCTCATCTGCATTCGCTAGCCCGCCCATCAACGACCATGATCGGTAGCTGGAGGAAAAGCTGCTCCAATCATCACAATTGTTAAACCTCTCGTTTAATCGCCTGTGGGTGATTATGCGTTCTTCCCCCAGTAGAAAATCAAAATCCTTACAACTGGAACTTGAAAGGTCGAGCTCTTCAATTAGGTTTTTAATATTCATGGTAAATACCTGCACAATTAGTTTCTAGTTGGAACCAATTGTACAGAGGCGCTACTGACAACCCTCTGTCAGTAGGAATAATGACCCTACTAGCTACTCATTCATCAGATGGAGAGCACAAATTTTATTGCCAGACGGATCTCGCAAATAAGCAAGATAGAGTTTTCCTATAGAACCATCACGCACTCCAGGAGGCTCTTCACAAATGACTCCTCCATGCTCAGTTCCCACTGAGTGCCAAGTGTCCACTTCAGCGGTATCCTTTGCTGAAAAGCCGATTGTGCTTCCATTGCCATGACAAGCTGATTCTCCATCAATCGGTTTGCTGATCGCAAAAACACCGCTTTTGGTCATATAAAAACAGCGACCTTTTTCATCGATGACACCGGGTTTATGTCCTAAAGCTCCTAGAATAGCATCATAGAACACCTTTGATTGTTGGACGTCATTAGCGCCAACCATAATATGACTAAACATGCTCTTTCCTCGTTAATCAAATGAATAGAACTCGAATTTTCCCATATCTTCCGTAAGATTAGAATCTATATATGATCAACTATAGGTAATCTCAATTCGGGATAGGCACAGAATCCCAACAATAAAACCACTTAGTTCAGAATAGTACCTACAACAAGTAAAACAATAACGGCGCGCTCAATAGGGTAAATGACCGACCTTCACCAAAATAATAGTTTCCTGTTCCACATAGGGGTCATGACGACTCATATGCGGACTTCTTATCCAAGTACCTGCAGGATAACGACCATGCTCGTCAAAAAGCTCGCCACTTATCACGTAAATTTCCTCGCCACCAAAATGAGTATGCAGCTTAAATCGTTCACCTGCAGGCCATTTTACTAAAGCGACCGATTCAGTACCGAACTCATGTAACGGCATCACTTGCAAGCCACCAACTCCCGGCTGCCATGACTTGGTATTCGTATCGATACATATATGTTGATGATCGGCCTGCTGAAATTGATGTAATTTAACTAAAAGAACACATCCTTCCTTGCTAAAGGGCGCATGACGAAAACCTTCAGGATTTCGAAAATATGTGCCCGCAGAATAGTCGCCTGTTTGATCAGAGAATGTTCCCTCCAGAACCAGAATTTCTTCACCTTTTGGGTGGTTATGGACAGAAAAACTTGCACCCGGTTTATATCGAACAATACTAGTCGCATGACCGCCTTCGGCATCTTCCCTGGCCAGCGGTTTTCGTTCAACTCCAGGCATAGGGCTAGCGACCCACGGTTGATCATTGGTATTGATCACTACGGCTTTTGAAAAATCCATGTTTAACACTTAAATATTCCTCACTCTATAAAATCTTAATTATTCGACAAATAACAGGGTGCCTTTGGGTTAAAACTATTGCGTGCTGAGTAAAAGTACAACACAACATAATAATACTTCATTATCCCGCAAATCAATCCAAGATATAACAGCTGTGCCATGTACACCGCCGAAACTCACTTAGGTTTAAAATAGCTTCTAATTACGACCCGCCATAATTCCACCATCAACATCGAGGATCGTGCCTGTTACCCAGCTCGCTTCTTCTGATAACAAAAAGGCAATTGAGTTAGCCACATCTTCCGGAGTACCGATTCGTCCGATAGGGTGAAAATCATTAAATCCCGCTAGTGCTGAATCCAATTCAGCAGGTTTGATAAAGGATTCGTAAATTGGAGTTTTGACTACCGCTGATGATACTGCATTAACTCGAATATCAAATTCCGCTAGTTCCATTGCCATGTGCTGAGTTAACGCATGTAACCCAGCTTTTGCCATTGAATAAGCGGAAGACGGCGTTGCTTTAATCGCTTGCTTTGCCCACATTGAACCGATATTGACAATATTACCGCCGCCATTTCGAGTCATGTTGTCTGAAACAGCTTGTGAAATAGTAAAAATTGCTTTATTCAAATCCATGTAAATATCATAATCCGTTTCACTGTGCTCGGTAAACGCTTTAGGGCTAAAATAACCAGCGGCGTTTACAAGATATCCAATATCAGTGTTAGCTGAATTGACGAAATCAGTAATTGTTTTTACACCTTCTTTTGTGTAAAGGTCAGCTTTGATCGTCTTTACATTTCCAATCTTACTTAACTGTTCAGTTGCTTTAGCCAGTTTGGTTTCATTTCGACCGACTATAACCACATCAACTCCTTGCTTGATTAGCTTAATGGCAGTCGCCAAACCCATTCCACTTGAACCACCAATAATTAATGCAACACCTGTTTTTTCAAATTTCATTTTGTTTCTCCAAAGTTAAATTTTTTGCCAACTCACTATTGAGTAGATGTGATAATATTAGCGACGGAAAAACTCTTTGAAAAGTAAGTACAATTTGGTTAGGTAGGTACTTTTTGGTACATCTTTATGATTAATAACGAAAAAATATTTTCAAGAAAATCTGCGCCAGCAAAGACGGCACGTATGGTGGAATCCATTATTGGTTGTAAATGGTCAATAACCGTTTATCATCTTTTAGAGAACGATATTAATCGCCCAGGTGAAATGGTAAGAAGTGTCGAAGGATTAACCACAAAGGTTCTCAATTCCTGCCTTAAGAGGAATGTAGAATTTGGTATATTGCAGCGAAATACGTTTAATGAAATGCCGCCAAGAGTTGAATATGAAGTCACTTCTTTCGGTACAAAATTCATTGAGGTTATTGCTCAGCTAGAGAAACTTCAGCTGGAAATTGATGCGGAGTTAGCTTGCTAAGGACAGCTTAAATTCCGACTGCCATTGTCTGTGCTATGTGTCTGTTAACCATTGAATTCCAAAAAACACACTCAAAGGCGTACCGGGGAAATATCTTTCTTCGGTAAAAGAAGTATAGTCAGCCCGTTCGGCGTATTTTCTATCTAACAGGTTTTTAATGCTGGCGAAAATCAGCAAGTTTTTATCCAGTTTCCAATTGGTTCGAAAATTAATTAGATCGTGGCCGTTGTATCGATGCAAATTTTCAGCGTCTGTATAGTAGCCCCCTTGACGGTTCCACTCCACTTCAATATTCAAATTGTTTGATACCTTCCAGTTAAGCTGTGCACTGCCAAAATGCCTCGGCGCGGTATCAATATCATTACCATTGATGTTGATTTCTCCAAGCAATTGATCGCTTGCATATTGATGTTTTACAAACGAGGCGTTAAAGCCTAAAGAAATATTATTAGTAATCGAATAGTCCATTCGAGCTTCAAATCCTTGATGTTCCGTTTGACCATTGCTGAGATTAAAGAAATCAGAATCTCGGTAAATAACATTCTTTTTTTCCATCAGAAAATAAATCAGTTCATAGGATAATCGAGAGTCGCTCCGGCGGATCCCCAATTCGAAACTATCCAGTTGAACTGATTTAAGATCAGCGATTGTTTGCTGTCTTTGCAATCGGTATAGTTCGGTTGCCTGTGGCGCTCTAAATCCACGAGAAATATTGGTAAATAACAACGCGCTGTTTTCCAATTGATAAATGACACCCAATTTTGGAGACCAATTATTAAATGAATCTGTGCTGTCTTCTGGTCGGCTGTATCTGCAACCACCGAAACCGCAATCCGTACCATCATCACGAGTACGACCGGCTATCATTTGATTGTTGTAATCGTATTCCATGTATTCGTAACGAATGCCCGAAGTTAATTGCCATTGTTCCCCTAACTGCCAGTCCATATGTATAAATGGCGCCAGCATTCTGGCATCCACCTGGTAATCATATTGCTTGCCAAGGGGTATTGTTTCTTGCAGAAATGCTGAGCCTTCTGTTGGTTGATCTTGAGTTTGCTTCAAAAATCCATCGCTTATTTCACCATCTAGCCCGATCGAATAGTTGAGTCCATTGGATGTCTCTGTGTAAACAGCTGATTGAAAACCGAGGCTTTTCTGTCCGTTTTCCTCCAGGGGTTTGCCGGGTAAAAAATGTTGCCTAAAAGCCATATCGGTAATACGTATATAGGGTGTTATTATCAAACGACTATTTGATCCAGGAGACTTTCCTTGGTCGATCTGAAATTCAAAACGAGACCAGGTTCGAAATGATTCAGCTTTTCTAAAAGCTTCGGGGTTGAGGTTAGAGCGGGCAATGTTGCTATCTTTAAAACTATCTTTCCCTAAAATAAAACCTGCTGTTTGCTGGTCTAGATTGGTGATAGTCAGGCCAGATTTTATGCTGAGATCTTGTTTGCTATATAGGTGTCGTCCACTAAACTTTTGCTGCTCATAACCAGAATCAGCGCGATAGCCGCCATCGTGCGAGACGGTTAGCGCTAAATTATAGCCGATAATGTCATTATCAGCGTCAATAGTACTATTTCCAACGCTGGTTTTTAGACGAGAAAAGTTGTAACTACCTGCTTCGATTGCTACTGAGGATTGTTTAGAATAGGGAACGCTGGGCGTATTTATATTGATTATTCCATGTAACGAGTTAGAGCCATAATAGACGCCTCCCGGACCGCGGATCACCTCAATACTTTCTGCTTGCTCGGTATGTGCTTCAAATAGTTCGTTGACATTACAAAACCCAGCAGCACGCAAAGGGATGTGATCTTCGGCCATTAAGAAAGCACCGCAAGCCCCCGCTCCAGTCAAAACAGGCGAACGGATCGCCGGTAAATACTCTTGCCCATTGCCTCGCTGTAGATTAACACCGGGAACCCTAAGCAATAATTCCTGTATATGGACATGAGCAACACTCTCAATCGCTTCCGTGGTGATTTTGTCGATATTACCTGCGACCGATTCTATGTCTAATGCCGTTCGTGTAGATATAACCACAATGGTTTGTTCGCCATCCTTGTTTTCGTTTTTTTCATTGGCACTGACGGCGTAACTACTAAAAAGGAGCAGCAGGCTCAAGATTTGTATTCGCATTATGTTTATTTTGCTGGCATCAATTTTAAAACCGAACCTTGGTCACTATCGGTCAAAACATAAAGATAACCGTCCGGACCCGTTCGAATATCGCGGATCCGTTGCTCTAATTCAGTTAGCATCGTTTCTTGCGCCGTTACTTTTCCATCTTTAAGGCTTAAACGTCTTACACTTCGCTCAGCGAGCGCCGCAACAAAAAGGTTGCCATTCCATTGGGGGAATACATCACCTTGATACTCCGTCATACCCGAAGGAGCAATCGAGGGCACCCAATATGTGACAGGCTGCTCCATGCCTTTAGCTTCTTTATAGGGCGAAATAATGGCACCAGAATAATCAATTCCATAGGTAATTGCAGGCCATCCGTAGTTCAATCCGGGGCTGATTAGATTAAGTTCATCACCGCCCTTGGGTCCATGTTCATGTTGCCAGATCTTACCATCCTGACTTAACAATATGGCTTGAGGATTACGGTGGCCATAACTATAAATTTCTGGCAACACATCCTTTTGTCCTACAAACGGATTATCCCGTGGAACGCTACCATCTGTATTGATTCGAAATATTTTTCCAAACCCGTTGTTTAACAATTGTGCTTGCTCTCTATAATTGAATCCCTCACCGGAAGTAATCAGTAACGTTTCATCGGCTAAAAAGACCATTCTCCCACCATAGTGGTGTGGTGTATTTCTTGTGGGTGCAACCGTGAGAATGACTTTGACATCTTGCAGCGAAAAATCTTTTAATTGAGCGCTAATGACCTTAAGAGTATTGCTATTTCTTGTACCAGACGAATAAGACAAATAAAGACGCTGATTAGTTTTAAAAGCAGGATCGAGAATGACATCCAATAAGCCTCCTTGCCCCTTTACGTATATATCGGGTAGGCCCGATATTTTTTGATCCATTAATTTTCCGTCTCGAATGATTCTAAGACTTCCTGATCTTTCCGTCACCAGCAGATCTTTATTAGGTAAAAAGGCAAGTGACCAAGGATGGTCTAACCCTTCAGCGATGGTTGTGACTGAATATTCCTTAGCGTGAGCCAAACTACCCATCACCAGGCAAAGGAAACAGGCTATCCAACAGCTGAATAAATACGATTTATTTTTCATTTGGACTTTCCTCAATATTTGACGCAGAAGTGTAGATAGCAAATAGCCACCCGCCTAACATGCAACATAACCCAGCCAAGAGCATACCCCAGGGCGTTCTAGCAGAAGCCAACAGAGTTATTCCCATAAAATACTTTATCAGGTAAAGTGTCACCGGAAACGAACTAAAACCAGCAATCGCAAACCAGAGTTTACGATTACCGCCCATTAATTGATGAGCATATTTGGCAATCACAAAGCTAATCAGGAAGCCCGGTGCTATTAGTATAATAAGCGTTATACCAAGGCCAAATAAATCAGTCCCTGTCGCAACAAAGCGGTCAATCAGGGAAACCGACAATCCAAAACCGTTTAATTCCGAAAGTATAATTTGAGTGGATACAAGACTTGTTAACATCGCTGCAAGAAAAACCGATGCAATGAAGCGCATAACTGTTTTTAACATGAACAAACCTATATTATTCTGGCAGAGGATTTACCTGAATCATACTACATTGTTGTCATCAAGTGGTCGCCGTTTTAACCAGGCTGCCGAAAATCAGCTGTTTAACACCGGGGAGTAAAAAATTTATTTAAGGCAACCACAAAAAGTGTTAGTGCTACAGAATGAACAGCTCTAGGGTGAGCGTCATTAATATCTTACAAAACTTTAATCGCTGACAGTGTCAAATCATCCATTAGTTCGGTTTTGCCATTAAAATCAATCAAAGCCTGCTCGACATATGAAATTAATTCGTGTGGACAATTAGGCGCCATTTTAAGTGTGTCAGATAAACGCTCTTCGCCAAATTCTTCTTCATTCCCGTTGCGAGTTTCTAACACGACGTCTGTATAAATAAACAGAATATCACCGGTTATCAGTACGATTTCCTGATATTCCCATTGATAATCTTGCAGCACCCCTATTGGAATTCCCTTAGATTGATCAAGTACAATAATTTCATCCCCTCTTTTTATGTATCCGTTGGGATGACCGGCTGAAACATATCTTAACAATTGCGAATCGCTTTGATATTTAAAAAGCATTGCGGTAACAAACTTTCCACGGTCACGGCGAGTGAAAAAATGCTGATTTAAATAGTTGGTTGCTTCATCTGGTGTAGTATCTTCATTACCTGGAAAAGTTCTTAAAATAGCATCAACCATAGCGGCTTCAACGGCAGCGCTGGGGCCGTGCCCTGTCACATCGGCGATAATCCCCCCCCAATTAATAATCTCAGGATCACCAGTCGGTGATGGCAGCTGAAATAAATCGAGGTAATCGCCTCCCGCATCTTTGTATGCTTTGAAGGTAAACGCCAATTCTGTTCCAGGAATTTTCAAATCTTGATGGGGAAGCAATAAGGACTGAAGTCGAGAAATTTCATGTAGCTCTTCATCGATCCAGAGCCTTGCTTTGTCTAATTGTCGTTTTTGTTCAGTTCTTAGAATATTCGTAAGTGCATAATTCAGCAGTAGCGATAGCTTAGTCAGATCGGGTTTAGCTGTCCTCGTATCTCCTTCTGTATTGATACTCGACTGAAAATCGACCAGGACTATCCATCGCTCGACTCTTCCGCCGATCCAGATGGGGATTACCAGCGCTTCACCAAAATATTTGAGTTCATCTTGAAACAGATCCGGGCAGGTTTCACAGGAAATTTTGAGCGCTGAGCTTTGAGTTTTCCAGGATTCTACAAATTCACCGTTTAAAATAGGAAAATTCGGGCTGCCATTTAACATTTCCTCTGCGGTATAAATCGGGCAATGATGTTCGTTGCAAAATCCGGTCACCTGAAAGGTAGCCGGCGAAAGGCAATGGGTGCTAATCATAGCTAGCTTAAACTGTTTAATTTCCGTTTTGACGACCTCCAGTAAAACTGATAAAGGATTAGCATAGGTTTTATCGCTACTAAGTTTAACCATCAATTCCATCGCTTATCTAGTCCTGTGTTTTTTTCGCTCTAGTTTCAGCCATTTCATCGAGCAATCCTTGCACACCTTTTTTCTTCAATAT
>CAZOBX010000064.1:0-24696 GCA_964578045.1 uncultured Kangiella sp.
AGCAATTTTCTGTCTAACTCAAAATTTCATAACGTAGAAGATGGTTGCTTATAGCTTCGCCTAAGAGCGCCTACTTTTGGTGTTCAGGTATTTTAGCTGAACACTGGAACCTGCATTTTGAGGTATCACGGGTATATGCCAAGTAAAAACATCTAGACTATTCTCCAATAATCAAACTGTATTAAATTATTTAACACTGCCATTTTTTTTATCTAGTGCAGCATTTTTAATATTTGCATATAAAGCCCCATCGTAGGGAACATTCGTCTCAAAGTAGCGTTTAAATGCATAAGGTGCTCCAGGCAACAACATGGAATCGATTGGAATATTTCCGGCAAGAACAATCATACCGTCCAGCATACCATCGTTATTATAATCACCTAATCGTCCTTTTAATACAGTACCGGAAGGCTTGGAGCCCGCCCGATCGATTCCACCAGGTAAACCCATTTTAGTCTGTAATGATATCGGAATAGTTACTTCGCCTGTGCTTGCATAAAAAGGAATACGTATTACGCCGGCTTCACCCACCCCCAAATCAAGCGCCGTATCCATCGTCATGACCATTACACCATCTTCTGTCATAGTAGCCACTTGTTGGCCATGATGGGCTCCATCATCAATGATCCCAACAAGTATTTTCATGCCTTCGATTTCAAAGGCACAAACATCTACATTTTCATTTAATTTCGTTACTCCATCAGAGAGCATGCCTGTGGCAATACCATTTATTTCCATTTCACCACAGATATTAGGTTCCGCGTCTCCGTTATTAACCATTGGCGTGATAAAGTTAAGCGGTCCATTAAAAGCCAGATTTCGAATAATAACTGAAAACAGTTCTGTATCATCAATAGAACCAGGTCCAAAAAAAGTACCAGTTCCGAATTGTTGAGACTTAACGCTGTACATGGTTGACGCGTGAACAAAAGGAATATTCGAGATAAAAATAATACCGACCAATATCACTGATAGTCGATAAAATTCAACAACACCTTTAATACTAAAACAAGATACTGAAAAAAAATACATAAGAAACTCCAAAATATTTAGATGTTGTTCACCGATTTTTTGTGGGGTAACTGTTGATCGGTTTTTGCATTTATTTCGCTGACTTTATTAATCAATCTATACAGCTGGCTAAACATTTTTTCCACAGCATCTTTTATAGAATTTGAGAACTTTCCACCATAGGTAGGATAATGCTCTATCATTGACAAAGTTATAAAATTAAGCGTACTTAATGTTTGTAAACGATCTGTAACCGCAAATCCCTCGTGTTTAATATCCCTAGGGCTCCAAGGTCCACCAATTAATGCTCGATCCATATTTCGCTGTGCCACATCAACCCTGAGTCGTATATCCTTTAGAAGGTTTATAACTTCATCAACTTTTCCACTAGACATTAATTCTTCTAACGGTGCTTCGAATTGTGCAATACCACGTAATGTTAGCTCGCAAGCCAAATGGGCGGGTAATGGAATATCCGTTTCAAAACCACGTTGATTGCCCACCGGTGAACCAGGCAACATAGTACTTTCAATCGGAACACGCGGCGCGGCAACAACAATACCATCCATAAATCCGTTTTGATCAAAATCTCCTAAACGCCCGGCAATATATTGACCGGACTTTAAGCTACCAGCTTGATCATATCCACCCGGTATATTCATATCAGTTTGTACCGAATAGGCGATCTTTATTAGACCGGTGGTTAATTTGAAATTATCCATACTGATAATTCCCTCTGCAAAACCCGGATCCAAAGCAAGATCAACCTTCCAGTCAAGACTGTAATCATCACTCAAATTATAATATTCTCGACCGCCATTCGGGCCACCTTTCACCGCAACTAATGTCACTGGATTACTACCATCACCGATATCTAATACTCCCGCATCAATATTTTGATTGATTTGAGTTTTTCCATCAGACAGTAATGCAAGCTTACTACCGTCATTTGCAAATTGAGCGTACCCCAGGAAACGTTTTTTATCGAAACGAATATTACGCAAGTAACCAACCGGTAAAGCGGTATCTGGTACTATAGGACCGGGGCCGTAAAAATGCCCGCCAACAAGTTTAAATTGGTGGTTTTGATGACTTTTTATTTGCGATGAACATCCAACTCCAAGTGTGGACAAAAATAACGCCAACACCAGTCTCAACTCAAATGAACATCCATATTTAGTGACAATAATCATAAGCACACCTTCCATTGAGAAATTGGTCCTTGATCGACTATTTCCGAATGTATTTGAGCGCGCCAGTTATCATGCAGGTCTCCACCTTGGCGAGAAACACTTTCTAAAGTACTCTCACCCAGTGTCAAAGCCCGCTGCAAACGGCATCGATTTTCAGGAGAAGCCAGCGCGGCCATTTTGCTAACATATTCCGAATCCCCCATGTTACGAATGGTCAGTCCCATTGATACACCGGTAAGAAATTGACTCAAATCGATTTCACCCTCACGGTTATCCAGATAAGAAAATATAAAACTAGGTGATTCGACCTTGGTAAAAGCGACCCCCATACCATAACCGGAAAAAGCATCTGGACGATATTTCTGTGGAACTAACTCAACTCGTTTATTAAACGCTTTGATGTCCTGTCCACTTAAAATCCATAGCGCTCGACCTGCACCGTGATAAAAATTACGTGCCGCTTTATCGCTGAGTTTCTCACCGTTTTTCAATAGTTCGGGATTATTTTTGAAGTAAAAAAGTGTTTGCGAAAAACCATACCCCTCATAAGCATACGCTTGACCAAACTCTCCTAAACGAGGAAAGACATCCTTCACTTTTTCAATATTGCCTGATTCCAGTCCATACCACATACCAGCACCTGCCAGATGCAGTCGAGTATAATTAGGATCGATTTCCTTCAGTGATTTAATCAATGTTTTCAACTCACTGATATCATCTAAGCTGGCCGTCGCAGCATACCCCATACCGAGACCTTCGTGAAAAAATGGTCGATGAAAAGGGGACAACTTATCCGCGCGTTTGCGAGCGTCCTGTGGACTTTCTTCCTCAAATTGAGATAAAAATCCCATAATCATACCGTGTGCAACGATACTCGCAAGATCTTGAGTTTCAGCGTCACCACCAATACCTAAAGCCGACATATCAACACTCTGAAATCGACTCTTATCCGACAAAAACGGCAGGTTGCGCATAAACCATGAGAATAATCCTATTTTTCCTTTACCTACCTGAATTTTTGAACCTTTTAATTGTCCTCCCACGCCTGCCTGTTGCAAGGAGTTCTTACCGAGTGGCACCAGAGAGGCAGGAACAACAGCCTCCCACAGTACGGATATATCGGTATTAATCTCACCGATAGAATTATTTGGATTATAAAGCAAGCGTATAGCATCGGCGATTTCACTTCTTGGAGTATTATAGCGAGTAATTAAATCCTGATGCTCAGAATAGTGTTTTAACCCTGCCTTCCACATTTCATATGCTTTATCAAATTTACCATTTTTAGCATAAGCATCACCCAAACGAATGTAGGTTAGAATGTAAAAGGGTTTTATATCGTTATCGTCTTGCAAATCAGTTGCCTTCTCAAGATAGATCATCGCCTGATCATTCTTTTTAAAATAATCAGGCCAGTGCAAGTAATTCATGCCAATGGCATAAGTCGCTATCCAATCTTTTGGATCTCGATCTAATACTAACTGAAACTGTTTAATCGCACGTTTGGATAAAAAACCAGCACCCATCGGACCCACTGAAGGGATCTTATCGATATACGCAAAACCCAGATTGTAATACATCTCATCATAATCTCCCTGCTTACCTTCAATTGCCTTTTTAAAGAAAACAATTGGTCTTTCAAACTGTTTGTTTTTTGAAGCGTGAAAGCGGTAATAATTGGATAGCGCCAATCGGGAAGGATCTTTTAACATCGCTTCTTCCAAATAACCTAACCCCTTATCCAACTCTCCCTTTTCAATCAAGCTGCGTGCGTGACTCAGTGGATCGGTCATTTTTTCCTGAACATTGCTACAGCTCACCAGCCCAGCGAGCGCGCAAAAATAGAGGAACTTTCGAATCGCCTTTATAATCATATTAATAGCCTTTTAGTCAATTAAAGCATCCAGTCCGGTAAACCTCAGTGGTTCTCGATACTGGTATTCCTGTAAATATTTCTGATAACTTTCACTATCAAAACCTGCCGCTTCACGCTCTTGCTCCGAATAGGGGTAAGCACGTAAACCTACATAGGGCATTGGGTCAACGGATCCTGCATGGGCGGTGTATTTATCCCCGTCTTTTACAAACCCATTAAGATAGATTAGAAAATCCCGTTTAAAACCTGGCTTCACTGTCGGTAATTGATCAGCCCTAAAGGTTAATGCCAATTCATCACCCGAACCAAAAACAGTGAACTTTCCATCAATCTTGTTTATCAACTCATTCACTTCACCGTAACGAGTATAACGACCATCAAGGGGGTTCCAGAGTGAACGAAAGCTGGTCTTGTGATAATCAAAGCGATCAGGCATTGGAAATTCACCTTCTGGTCGAATCAAAGCCGAGAAACCGTGTAAGCGTAGGCGGGAATCGACTGTGTCTAATTGATTCATGGTATAAATTGATGGCTCTGGCGCAGGTGAGGTATCAATCAACACTCTATCCCAATACAACTCAACATTGGTCCAGATACGAATTTTTTCCGCGTCAGCGGGAACCTCACCACCCAGTTCAACAACAACGGTTTTTTCTTTACCTGAGGGAATACCTATTTTCTTCAAAAACGACCACTTACCCTGACGAAATACTTGAACCTGCGGCCAAAGCAGTTGAACTTCTGGCTGTTGCGAAACAGCAATCAATGAACTGGAATCGAAGTAGTAAAACCATCCGGTTAAAAATAGGCGTAGATCCTTTGATTGTAAATCCTGCGAGCTAAGCCCTAACTCTATACCGTGGTTTTCTGAAAACCCGGTATAGTCCAGTCGGCTAAACTCATGAGGGTAGCGGTAGTCAACCTCTCGAATAAGATCGGTTACATCATTACCCAAATGATCCGTAGCAAGACGCGGGGGTTTTGCCGTGGCGGATAAATGTAACTTGAATTCCGGTAATTCTGGCGGCATTAAATATTCGTTTGGAAACATGTAATAAGTATCAGGATAGTCAACCGCATAAAGACGAACTTCATCCAGATAAGTGACCTCTTTCAATTCTTCGACAATAGAAATACGGTAGTTGCCATCTTCGTCGATACTCATATGTTCGCCGGGGATCTTTACGTATTCGTCATCACCAACAGGAAAGTATTTTCCAGGCGCGACAGGTACTCCCATTGGACCACTGATAAAGGAGTCAGTAATATACACATAGCGCTCACCATTCCAGGCATAAACACTAGGACATGAACCAGAAATCCGTTCAGATTCTGCAAAGTACCAAGTCACTTCCGGCTGAACATTAAATTTATTTTCCACGAAACCATTGGGCCAGGTAATGCGTAACAATTCAGCATGTGTAGCCTGGCCTAGTGGCACATGTACCAGGTCACCTTGCGCTTCGTATTTAGTATAAAACCCACCGTAGCGTACTTCTACCTGAGTATAACGCCCATCTGAGGCACTGCGTATACCGTCGAGCGTTAATGCTATCCACTTAGCTCCACTGGTATCTGTCTGGTTGACTAATAGCACCAACTCATCTGCATTATTGATAGCGACAATATCCAAACGTCCATCAGAATTACTATCGATGACCTTTAACTGATGCAACTGACTGTTACTGACCAATATTTTGCTCTGTTTATATTCCTTGGCACCGGCATTAATCCATACCTGAATGCCACCTTGCTTTAACGAATAAATGACATCTTTATACCCATCGTTATTAAAATCTACGATAAGAGCTTCAGAAATCTCAGCCAGAGGTTTGTTAATATGACGGCTTTTGAAACGTAAATTTCCCAGGTTGTAATCGATACTTAAACCTTTATCAGTTAAATTTACAATATCAATCTGACCATCGTTATCCATATCAGCGCGACCATACCAATAGATATTTTTATATTCAGGTAAACGATCATCAAACAACTTATATTTACCGCCCATATCATCACGTAATATCCAACGCTTGGAATTTTTGGAAACGGCAATTAAATCAACCGCTATCTGGTTGCGAAAATCACCTCCCAGCATGGGATATTGCAATGTTTCAAGATGCTTAATATCATGATCAGGTAGATAGTCCGTTCGCATATCAAACTTGGCGTTACCACGATTGATCCATACCTGTTTAAAACCATCCATGATGATATCGATATCACCATCGTGATCCACATCAACCAAGCTCACTAAACATGAAGCTTTATCGCTCAATGATTCAGCCGCACCCACAACTAATTTAATCACTGGTGGTTGTTTGTTTTTTGCGTTATGGTGTTTTGCTTTAGGATCCTTAGGTTTTGGTTCTGCATCTTTCAGGGGTAATAGGTTTAAACCATTATCAGAAGATAGCAAGACAAAGTATGGCTCGCCCCGTTTAAATTTAACTAACTGCACACAATCCGCTCCGCTAACTCCCGCTCCTTTAGTGTGTAGCGAAAAACCGTTATCCGGATCGTTTAACCATACAGAAATATCGCCATTTGCAGTAGCGATCACCATATCCTGAATTTTGTCATTATTAACATCTGCAACCGAATATCCGCTCACTCGACCGACATCAGCCAAAGGTTGTAAACTAAATACAGGATCAGAAATAATTGCGGAGAAAGGTGTTTTTAATTCTGAAAACTCATAATTTAAAGGCCTAGCCAATGCGCTTTCATCTGGATTTATTTCTTTACGGGTTCTTCCCAGTGCTTTTTTAAGTCGGCTGAATTCTTTAAATATCTGTTTTGCTTTTTCCTTATCACCGCCTTGTTGATGATGTAGATAAAACTGATACATGGCTCCTGTATGATAAGGATCTAAACGCAAGGTTTCGACGATCGATTGCAGCGCTTTTTGTTTATCACCATTTTCTCGATGTATACGACTTAGCTGGTAATGGACCGACGCTTCGTTTGGTTGTAATTTAACCGCTTGAGTAAACTCACTAAATGCTTCCTTTGCTTTGTCTGCGCCAACATGAATTAAACCAAGCAGATAATGTGGATGAGCTAACTTGGGATCAAGCTTAATTGATTTTTTCAGATGTCTTATTGATTCCTCAATTTTATTAAGTTTTCTATAGATCACTGCCAGGTTAAATTGATCAACCGCACCAGATCCCGGCAAGGTTATAGCGCGTTGAAAAATTGCCAACGCTTTCTTTTGCGCTATACCACTTTCAAAATATGCCATACCTTCAGTACGCAAACGGATTAACTCCTGAGTCAAGTCAGTATGGCCTAGATTTGCATACTCCTTTGCAGCAGGTTTGGCCTTTGAGGGCGTTGCCACTAAGGAAAACAAAAATATCAGTAAGACCAAACCCAGATTCAAATGAACCCGCAATAAAGTAAGCATGAATCGTGACTTAATGCACAATAGAGTAGCACTTCTTGTTATCATTTTATTATTACATCCCTTGCTTTTTTTCACTGGTATTTTGTGCGGTAGCTATGCCGACAACCTTTTTTTGTCTGGTTTTCTTTGCAACATCAGAATAAGCCTCATCAGACAACACAAGTACTCCATCTTTATATTTTTGCAAACTCCCACCCTCAACTAGCTTATAACGTTTACTGGTATCCACATTTTCAAAAATCTGCTTTTCCCCACTCGTCCAAATCACCACAATTTTTTGAACTATAGGAATATCACCTAACCCAGCATGCACAAATGAAGTACTTTGACCTAAATAACCATTCCCAGCATTCGTTTCACGGTAAAATACTCCTTTGTCGGTAAAAAATGTTACCCGCGTGCCAATACCATCGCGATTGCTTTTTGTACCTTCAAGTCGTATTTCAATCCAATTTTTATCCTTGGCGATTTGACTATGATATAGAACTGCCTCTTGATTGGAGTTAAGAACATACATATCTTGCCCACCATCATTATCGAAATCTGCAATGATTAACCCTCGTCCATCACGAGTATTATCAACCCCATGCTCAGCAGCCGATTCATCAAATGAATGATTGCCTTTATTGTGAAAAAGTCGATTTTTTTCATTGCCACTAAAACTCATGCCATCTAATGCAGGCCAGCTCATGGTATCGGATAGATCAACATCAGAATCAAGAATAATAGGCATTAAGATATCGATATACTCACCTTCGCCGCCAGAGATAAAACCGTTCAATACATACAGATCAAGTAAACCATCATTATCAAAGTCAATAAATTTAGCACCCCAGCCCCAATCTGTGTCACAAGTTTTTGTGGCCATAGCAACATCAGTAAACGTGAAGTCACCGTTATTTCGCCAAAGCATATTACACTCGTTCAAAAATGGCTCGGTAATATTGGTAACATAAATATCAAGCCAGCCATCATTATCATAATCGCCAAATTCAGTATTCATGCCCTTTTTTGTATCAATTCCAAAGGCTTGTTCTGAAATATCTGTAAAGGTACCATCACCATTATTTTTGTACATTTTATCGGGCCCAAAGTCATTGGCCATATAAAGATCTACCCAGCCATTTTTATCCAGATCGCCTGTACCAATTGCCAAGGTCCAACCACTATCGCCCAAGCCAACCTCTTCGGTTTTGTCGACAAATTTACAATCGCCCTCATTACGTAACAAGGAGTTAGTTACACCATTTCGTGCAGCTTCCCAACTATCATGTAATAACTTGGTGGTTTTCACATTAGTTAAATCGACATCAGGAAAATAGTTACCAAGATAAAGATCCAAGTCACCATCTCGGTCATAATCCATTGCCACAACAGCAACTGTATTGCGTGCTAGTGGAAGTTCAGATTGATCGCTAATGTCTTCAAAAGTACCATCTCCCTTATTCCGAAAAAGTGCAGAACGACCGAAACGCGCAACAAATAAATCTTTATTACCATCATTATCACAGTCTAAGAATAATGACATTACGGAAAAATGTTTTTCATCATTAAGGTTAGCAACTCCGGCTTCTTTAGCCACATCAGTAAAGGTTAAATCACCGTTATTACGGTACAGAACGTTATGTTCGCTGCGTGAACTATCGGTCACATATATATCCTCAAAACCGTCATTATTATAATCTCCCACAGCGCCGCCGGCTCCTAAGGCGGTAAACCAGGGACCCAGGTTACGCAAACGGTCATCAACCGCAGGTCCGTGATGGCGATGTCCAACGCCTGCCTTT
Organism: uncultured Kangiella sp.; assembly: GCA_964578045.1. Classification (GTDB taxonomy): domain Bacteria; phylum Pseudomonadota; class Gammaproteobacteria; order Enterobacterales; family Kangiellaceae. Next base: position 9,280 of record CAZOBX010000064.1, read on the forward strand.
GTCGTGATATCTTTAAATGCCATTTTTACTGGTGTTTCACTTGCTACCGAAGTGCCCCAAAGAACCATCGAAGCGAATAGAGCGCAAGAAAACGCGTTTATTTTTTTATGTCCCATGCAGTTTTAATCCCATAATCTGATTGTGATAAACGAATAATTCGATCGATTTTTACGTTCTTGTATTGTTGTTGACTTCCATCTGGCCACTTGACGATCAATTCCTCGACCATGTCTATCGGCCCAAAACCAAAGTGCTGTCTGGTCATACTGCCACCGGCAAAACCATTACCTATATTCACTTCACGCATTTGTGTATTTTTACCTGCTTTGGCATAAATTCTTGCGCCAACTGCATCTGTATTTGGCGCTTTCCCCAGTAGTTCGATTTGCAACCAATGCCCACCTTTTACGGTATTTCTAAATAACGAACTTTTAGCATTATTGTTAGTTACAAATATATCCACACGACCGTCATTATTGAAGTCGGCGATCAATATTGCGCGTGAGTCTTTCTCTAATTCCAAACCACTGTTCTTCTCTCTGTGATATTTGCCGTTGCGATTGGTAAAAAGTACATTCGCTTCAGATGCAGCTAATCCCATACCATCTAGTGGAGGCCAAACTTTTGGATTTGAAGGATCTTCACCCGACTCCCAGATAGCGGGTAACAAGATCTCAAGATAATCCTGTTTTTTATCACCTGTAAAAAAACCGTTAGCTACATAAAGATCCAGCCAACCATCATTATTGTAATCAAAAAACTTTCCACCCCAGCCCCAGCCGGTATCACAAACCCCCAGTTCTTGTGAGACATCAACGAACTGTCCATCGCCATTATTTTGCCAAAGCATATTGCATTCATACAGGAACTTTTCAGTGACGTTAGTGACAAAAATATCTAGATCACCATCGTTATCAAAATCTCCGACTTCAGCGTTCATTCCCTTTTTAGTATCAAAACCAAGGGAATGCTCGGTGACATTCTCAAATGAGCCTTTACCGGTATTGCGAAATAATATATCCGTACCATAATCGTTAGCGACATAAATATCCTGCCAGCCATCATTGTCAAAATCGCCGTGAGCCAATGCCATTGTCCAACCGGTATCCAGCAAACCAAGCTGTTCGGTTTTATTAGTAAAGGTTCCATCACCATTATTGACATAAAAAATATTGTTTCCGCCATTACGAGAAACTTCCCAACTATCATGCAAAATATTATTTTCTTCGCTATTTAACTTAAACATATTCAAATCTCTAAAGTAGCTTCCCAGATAAATATCTAGATCGCCATCCTTATCAAAATCGAAAGCTATAGCCGTAAGAGCATTCAAATGTTCTTTAAAACCCGCTTTTTTTGTTACGTTGCTAAAGGTGCCATCATGATTGTTGCGATAAAGTAATGTACTGCCAAATCGAACCACCAACAAATCCTGCCAGGTATCACCGTCGTAATCGAAAAAGATACCCATTGTGGCGACTTGATCGGATTCATTGATATCCTTAAGGCCGGCTTGTTCTATAACGTTTGTAAATGTCATGTCACCATTATTACGTAATAAAGTATTGCTCATTCCTCCACGAGGATTACTCACAAACACATCAAGCCAACCATCTTTGTTGTAATCGCCAATAGCCCCTCCCGAAGCTCCGGCGGACACCATTTCCATAATGTGTCCCATGCTTTGCCGATCAAATATTGGGGGGAAGTGAGTAACACCTGCGCCCGCCTGTTTTGTCACATCAATAAAAGGCCTGGAATCCTCTTCACTTACAACATTGACATCTATCCTGGCGTGAGTAGTTAAAGAAAACGCCATCAAAAGCACAAATACCATTGAGCTCATAATGAAAGACACCATACTTAGTAATGTGGGGGGGCTACGCATAAACATAGTTCTCAATCTATCCTTTATCGTGTAGTTATCGCAGTCTTACTGGCGGTATTTTTAAGCGAATTCACCAACACCGCCACTTTGTCGCCCATTGAAAGACGATACATACTATTTACCTGCAGACCGGAAAAAGTCTCTACATTACCATTTGGCCAGGTCACTTTTACTAACTCGATTGTATCCTTCTCGCCTAAACCAAAGTGTAATCGTAAACTGCTTTGTGCATCGAAACCACTAGCACTCATAACCGTTCTGAATTGACTAACACCTCCCGCTTTTAACTCAACTTTTGCGCCAATAGCGTCTCGGTTCACATTTTTGCCTACACCCTCTAGTTTTAGGCTAATCCAATTACTGGAAAGTTCACTGACATTACGGTAAAGGTCTGGAGCCGCACCAACATTCGACACTACAATATCCATTCGTCCGTCATTGTCAAAATCGGCAACCGCAACACCGCGTGAATCAAGAATACTGTCTACACCTGATTTCTTTGCGATATTTTGAAATCCTTTTGTGGTCTGAATAAACAACACATTTCGTTCATATCCTGCCATGCTGTAACCCGCCATCTTCGGCCACTGCGTAGCATCTGTCAGATCGATGTCATCACGAAAAATGAAGTCCATTAATATGTCCATATACTCTTTCTTTCCAGCAGATATAAAACCATTGGCAACGTAAATATCGAGAAGACCATCGTTATTAACATCAGTAAATTTTGCCCCCCAACCCCATTGGGTATCACAAGTACTTGTCTCTTGAGAAACATCGGTAAAAGTTTCATCACCATTATTTCTCCACAACATATTACATTCGTGAAGGTAAGGTTCAGTCATATTAGTTACATACACATCAACCAGACCATCATTGTTATAATCGCCAAATTCGGTATTCATTCCTTTTTTAGTATCAAATCCAATAGCCGTGTTGGAAATATTTTTAAATCGGCCATTGCCAAGATTTTTGAAAATAATATCGGTACCAAAATCATTAGCAATATATATATCCTGCCACCCATCATTATTTATATCAGCGTGCCCTACCGCCATAGCCCATCCTTCGTCATGCACACCGGCTTCATCGGTTACATCGGTAAAAGTGCCATCCTGATTGTTACGGAATAAATAATTTCTACCGGCATTACGGGCTGTTTCCCAAGAGTCGAACAATACCTTTGTATCTGTTTTATCACTGTAGAAATCCTTTCCAGGAAAGTAACCGCCGATGTAAATATCTAAATCACCGTCATTATCGTAATCAAAACTAATCGCAGAAACCGAGTTTGTACGACGTAAAACGCCCGCTTTGTCAGTCACCTCTTCAAATCTTTTTCCTTGTATATTTTTATACAGTGCAGTCTTACCAAATCGAAGTAAAAATAAATCTTGCCAGCCATCCCCATCATAATCCAACCAAAGTGCAAAAGACGATGTGCCTATCTCTCTGTTAGAATTAACCTCACCCAAATTCATTTCTTTACCGACTTCAGTAAATTTAAACCCCCCGTCATTACGATATAAATGATTATTATCACCGAGTTTGCTGGTTGTAAAATAAATATCATCAAGGCCATCATTGTTAAAATCACCGACCGCGACTCCAGCACCTCCAGCGGTAAGCCAGGGCATAATATTTTCAAGTTGGGGAGCAAACTCTGCTCGTTGATGCGCAAAGTTAATGCCCGCATGAACGCTCACATGTTCGAATTTAACCTCATTAGCCAGATTAACTACTCGCTTTTCAGCATTCGCACAAAAACATCCAACAGATATTAAAATGGTTATATATATTGTCTTATGCATTTTTATTCCTGTGTAATTTAAGCATGATTCTAAATGCGTTTTCGATGGCAGGTTTTATGTCCGTTTTATATTTTTCTACGGTACTTTTATCCAGTGTATTAATGAGTTCACTAATCTTTTTACAATCCGAGCACCCATTTTTTTCCTCTTCCAGCTTGACTTTTTCCAGCAAGGAAATTATGTGAGAAGTTCCTGAGGTGATCTTTTTCATTATAGCCGGAATATCCTGATGCTTGGCATTCGTTACTTGCAGCTCGTTCAGAAGACTTAAATAGCTTCGGGTACTCGCAATAGATAACAACGCTGCATCAGAAATAGTAATAGGTATGTCCGACTTAAATTCGAATAACTGTACAAATGGCGCACCAGGAAGAAATATTGATTCCATTGGAAAGTGCCCTATCGCATTAAACATTCCGTCCAGGTAGCCATCACCATTTTGATCACCCAACCGTCCGAAAGCTACCCGCCCAGCTTCAAGAGAACCGGTTTGATTGGTGCCTCCAGGATAACCAGCGGTCGTCTGGATTGAATAAGGTATTATTCTCGGGCCAGTAGTGAAAGTAAAATTGTTAATTTTTACTATTCCAGCGGCAAAACCAGGATCTACACCAATATCATCCTTAATCCACCAATTAAAATCTTGGTCTGTATAAAAAAATGTATCTCCGTTATTTGGACCACCATACACAGCAGCCAACAATAAATTAAACTGTCCATTCATGATAACGGCATTAGACATATCAATGTCTTCACTGATAAGTGTTTTATCTGATAACATCCCGTCAATAATTTTGCCCTGCAAGATCTCACCTGACACATTCGGTTCTTCACCCAGGTTATTGACACCTTTGACTTTCCCAGTGAGAAAATCTTCAAAGTTGATATTGCGTATCCAGGCGGTTTTTAAGGTTTGATCGGGAAACGGTCCCGGACCATACAAGTATCGGTCAGTTACTTCTATTGTATAAGCAGCCATTACGTTAAAGGCCTGAATGGACATAGCCACAACAATAACTGTTTTTGCAAGGGCGTTTAGTATTCTATTTTTTATCATAAAATTATCTCACTAAATAGTTTGTTTAATAATTAGAGTTTGTCAGCTCCACCATCTAACAAAAAGGATATCTCCGTATCAACTCTTTGATCCGTATGTCGTAATTCCGTAACAAATTTAACTAATTCATCAGGATTCATTTTTATTCGATTCCTAAGCTCATTTGATTTAAAAAAGCCCAAACCTTTTCTATAAACTTCCCGTCCTTTTATTACATCACCATCTTTAACATATGCATCTCCTAACGCAATATATGCGAAGATATGATACGGTTTAAGCAATCCTTTTGGTAATTTATTGGACAAACTAATACAAAACTGGAAATCTTTGATAGCCCGAGGAAGTTTTCGAAAAAGAGTGGGCCAGTAAAGCCCATTTAAACCTCGAATATAATATGCCGACCAGTCATTAGGCTCCCAGTCAATAACTTCTGTCATATGACCCATGGCACGTGACGAAAGTAGACCCTGTCGAAACAACGAATGGCCTGGTATTTCATCGACATACGCCAGCGCAGCCTGATAGCGTAGGAACTTGTTTTTGGGATACTGCTCCGTTAGCTCATTTAGTTTTTCGATGCATTCAGTACTAATATTTTCACTACGACAATGATTCCGTAATTCATCACCAGTTTCAAGATCGTCCGGATTATAACTCAATCGTCTCACAAGTCTGTCAAACTTAGAACCATCCGTTTTTTTAAGATCACTTTCATTAACTTCAGCCCCAACACTTTTAGCGCGAAGTTGATTTTCGGTGTAAAATTGAAAAATAAAGAGAAAAAATAATAACGAAATTACTTTACTTTTCATTCCACAATTAAACCATCTATTGGACACTAATAAATTCCTATTTGATATCATAATCAAACCCGCATTTTTTTGTATTTTTCTAGCACTGCACTTCGAAAAATAGTATGCAACTTTTTCTGACAAGGCCTTCGGTAGATGTAAATTTAACCTCTTTTACCCTTACTGAACAATAGGCTATTTAGACTAATAAATTCAGTTTTTGGATAAAAAACATAAAACCATTTCCTTATTTAAAACCCGAAATTTTTCCAAGTTAGATTCAATCAGTTAGATTATAAAAAGAATCGGAAGTGTAGAAGGTTACAATTTACTTGCCTATGACGCGGGCTTCAGATGTTCAGCAATTTGGATTAATATCGCTACTCCCTTATCAAACTGGTTATTTGCTTCGAGATAGTTTCCTGATTTGATATATCTATCAGTAAAATCAAAGACCTCCGTAGCCAAGTGTAGCTGCCGCGTCAAATAGGTTTTATCCAGCTGAATTGGTTCAATATTCCGTCTGGCGGAAAGACTTCTACGCCGCTCTCTTATTCTATCCAGCGATATCTCAGTAACTGCTAGCCGTTCTAGAATATCCTGACTGTAACGTGCCAAAACTTTTTTCTCTTTAAGTTTTATTGAGGACTTGAACAGCCTGGGGTAGTTATTGAAAATACCGGCCAGTGCATAATAACTAGCGTCCTTTGCACTGACAGGAATGTCAGTATTAAAAGGCCTCACAATGAGTATGGGGTCCCCTTCTGCGATAATCAGTTCGTAAGGAGCCACTCCACCATGGACAAATTCGCCGTCAAGCAATCCATCGTGATTAAAATCTCCTAGCTTGCCAACACGAGCGTAACCCGTAGGATAAGGTCCGGCATTGTTGTGTCCACCGATTAAACCCCGTCGGCTTTTTTCCGAAACAGGTACTTGTGCGATGCCCGTCACAAAAGTAATAGGCATCGTAACAACAAACTCGGGAAGGCCCGGATCAAAACCGGCAGTTAACTCGAAGACGAGGTTAGCATTCTCGTCTGGCGCGACAGATTCCGCGCTTACAGAGCACACAAATAGCTGTACAAGCTGGCCTGTTTCCGGTTCAACTATGTTAAGTACGAAACCTGCATTTACATTTTCATTTATAATTTCGCCATTCGATAACTTTCCATCAACCTCTCCAACGTGGAGTGTTTCTGCAAAAATGTTTGGTTCTTCAGGACCATTATTGAACAAACTAATAGTTCCTGTTAAAGGCGCAGTGACAACAAAATTATCGAGAGACCCAGCTTGCAAAGAATGCACTCCGAGATCACCAGGCCCATATAACGTGCCTTTTTCCAAAGTTATAGTAAACCCTTCAGCTAATAAAGGAAGATTCAGCATAAAACAGCAAGTTGCTGTAATTATAAGTCCTATTAACCGGAAGTATTTTATGTGGAAGTGACATATTAATTCTATCATTTTCAGAAATCCCTTAAAAAATAGTCCTGTTAACCGGAAACTAAAATGCTATGGCAAATAAAAGATCTGTATTATTTTCATTTGTTTAGGCAAGGCAATCTAACCGAATTACTTTTTCGATTGCCTGAGCACGGTTGACAACATTTAATTTGACGTAAATATTAGCGATGTGATTTTTAATCGTAAATTGGCTAACCGCCAGAATAATTCCAATTTCTTTATTGGTTTTACCTTTTGAAACCCACTCGATCACTTGTTTTTCCCGATAACTCAATCCTACTTTATCGTTGTCAACTCTCTCGTGATATTGAATATTATTGAGCGCAGCATGTATATAGGGTGCGAGGTTTATTATTGGTAAAAAGTTATTGCTAGTAGCGTTTATTGGATGTGGCATCCTATAAAAACTAGCATTTCTATCGTAGTGTAAAGATAAACCATAAGATGCCGAATAAAATTCTGAAGATATAAAAGATTGTTTGAAATTATCATCAGTGATTTTTTTTAGAGAAAGCAAACACAGCAATTCCTTTTCAAAGGAGCTTTTTTCATCTTTTGGGAAATTGATATCTATTCCGATAAGTCGCTTATTGTTCTTTTTACTAATAAGGAAACATAATAAGCTCTGATTATTATTAAACACTCCGAAAAATTTCCAGAAAATATTTTCCAGTTGTTTTTTAGTTCGAACATTTAACAACCGTACAATAACATCAGAGGTTGAGTTATCGGTATTAGCCAATATATTTTGTTGTTGTAGTGTCTCCATTATTTACTTCCTGTAAAAAATTAAATTGAAAGCTAAAAAGAACACATTGCATGTTGTTTTTTTGTATTGTTGCTGAATTTACTTTTATGAATGAACACATAATTAACAACGCCATTCATTCAATATTTTTAAAAAGTAAATTATTTTCTCTCAAAAAATGAGAGTACGCCATGCGTATTCTATCGCCAATAGGCCGTATGGACTAATATAGATAACTTACGAACAATGCCTGATTTTGAGGAGCCATTTTTATTGCACTGTGCGACCAATAAATCTTATAAAACCAAACGATTCTATATTCATAATCGGTCACATCTCATTAATCTATTTTCATACACCGACAATAAACTTTATTTAGCTAAATAAAAATTCCTAATAGGGATCCAGTTAGCTTACTGGCAAGAAACTAAAGCTAAATGACCATTTAGATTATTATCCACGTTACTATTTACTATTGTTCAGTGAACGTCAAATTAAACCTTAATAAACTTGCCTCTAAATCACTTTTTGAGATGTTTTTTTACGCACAACGCTTCTTTGTTTAAAGTTTTTTAATATTCAATCACAAGAAAGCGATCAAACTCTATTCTGTTCTTTGTAGTCCAATTAAACAGATACATAAAAAAATTATTTATACCAGTATCACCGTAAACCAGTCAGGTAATAACATCAAAGTTAAACAACTCGTAGTGGGTACTGAATTTTCCGCGCCATCTGCTAGTAGAGTTGCAATAAACATTATAAAACCTCCCCATTTTGCGGTATTCTAAACTGAAATTTTCCTAGGTTTGTGTTTGACCGATTATTTCTTCGCTGCTAAATTATCGCGTGAATCATAGTGGGCACTTAGCTCAATTTCAGTAGTAGATCGACTAGATTATAGTAACCAATACGGAATAACAATTCTGAGAAGTGGACCGCTAAACGTGACATTCGCCTAATTGATCTCACTTTACTATCTTAATAGTCTACAGGAGATAAATCATACGACGTAAACGAAGAAATCATTTACCGGCCTTTAAGGCGAAAGTTGCCATTGGAGCTATCAAAGGTGATAAAACATTAGCTGAGCTCGCAGAGAAGCACCAGTTGCACCCGAATTAAATCAACGACTGGAAAAAGCAGTTGTTGGAGTATGCTGACAGTGTCTTTGACAGCACTCATGAAGAAAAAAATATTCCGATGAATGCATTAAAGACATACAGGTCAAAATCGGTCAGCTGACATTGGAAATCGATTTTTTATCCAAAGTGCTCGGTCGGTAACTGTTGATCGGGTATAATTCAGCAGTACGGATTTTACTTCAGTCCTAAAATCCCACAACATCAAAATTAGCATGGATGAAAAAGGTCGCTGGATTGATAATGTGTTTATCGAACGACGCTGGCGTAGCCAAAAAATATAAGGAGGTTTATTTACATGCTTATGAAACGGTGAAAAAAGCAAATGATCAGATCGGCGCCAGATCAGGTTTACTATCACTTACCGATGGCCACTTAACCTTGTGCAGTAGATCAATTATAAAGGACGGAGCACTGTCCAAAGGATGCGGCCCAGTTCTCTGAGCATATTTAGAATATCGGCAATCCTTATGGACTATTTCTAAATAGAACGTGGGGTATTAAAATGTATGCGTCAGCATGAAGCAATAAGATTGAGTTAAAACTGGATTTAAAGTTTATTAAACACTAAAGTTTTGAGTTTTTTTGAATCACTATTTATTTTGGAAGATCTAACACGTGAAGATTCCACCATATACGAAAAATAAAACGATTGCGGAGAAATATGAATGCTCATTTTAACTCGCAAAATTGGAGAAACTTTAATGATCGGAGACGATATTAGCATTACGGTTTTATCTGCCAAGGGTAAGCTGGTCAGAGTTGGAGTAAAAGCGCCAATTGATACTCCGATTAATCGTGAAGAAAAGTACTACAGCAAGGGCAAGAATTATTAAGAATTAAAAATTGCTAGTCTCTGCCGAGTTTAGCTATTACCAGGCCTGATGTTTTTTATCAGGCTTTTTTTGTCTATAATAGAAAGTACCGGCCTGGGCTTTTAACTAATGGTGTTTTTTTGTATTGAGCAATCGCTCGATAGACAAAATAGACAAACAAGGCCAACCCTACACCAATAACAATCTTAATGCTGGTCTGCATAAAGTCCACTCCAGTGACGATATATTCTCTTTTTTCAATATCTTCCAACGCAACATAACCAAACCAATTGAGCAAAATAACACCGCTGCCATTAGCGCAGGCAACGTTCATAGCCAATACGATGGCGCAGGTAACCAGCAATGTTCGGATCCCGTATTTGATCGATAGAGAATAGTTTTTGCTTTCAGAGTTCACAGTATTTTGCCTCTGATAGATTAAATGTTTTTTTTGGGGGGGGGAAAGATACTAACCTGATAATGGTGTGGAGTTCAATGATTTCGAAATTTACGATATAATCTACGACCATTAGTAGGATAGGTGCCAACCCATCAAAAATAATCTAGCAAGAAATTTTTAGGTAGCGCGACTACGCATGATCCTGCTAAGGATATTGTGGTCTCCATATTATCGGCTTGACGTCGAAATAAAAGCACAAAAAAGGGCGCATCAATGCGCCCTTAACTTTTAAAAAGCTAACTTATAATGCCTCATTCAGTTCAGGTAAAACTTTGAACAAATCAGCCACTAGACCGTAATCAGCTACTTGGAAAATCGGCGCTTCTTCATCTTTGTTTATTGCAACAATCACCTTACTGTCTTTCATACCTGCCAGATGCTGGATCGCTCCAGAAATACCAACCGCAATATAAAGATCCGGTGCGACAATTTTACCGGTTTGGCCGACTTGATAGTCATTGGGTACAAATCCTGCGTCAACCGCCGCACGGGATGCGCCTACTGCCGCGCCAAGTTTATCGGCAATGGCTTCTAACAGATGGAAATTCTCGCCACTTTGCATACCGCGACCACCAGAAATAATAATACTGGCAGCGGTCAACTCTGGACGTTCAGAAACTGTAAGTTCTTGCGAAAGGAAAGTAGAATTGGTTGAAATGTGAGCACTCACGTCGATATCTTCGATAGCCGCACTTCCACCTGTTGATTCTGCTGCATCAAATCCTGTTCCACGAACGGTAATGACTTTAACCGGATCGCTTGATTGAACCGTTGCTATCGCGTTACCCGCATAAATAGGCCGCTTGAAAGTATCTTCACTTTCTACGGAGATAATATCAGAAATGGGTTGTACGTCCAATTTAGCGCCAATTCGGGGCATAAAGTTTTTGCCTGAAGTTGTCGCTGAAGCCAGAATGTGGGTATAACCCTCAGCGTTCGCCACCACGACTGCGGCTAAACTTTCAGCGGTAGGATGTTCCAATCCGGCATCGTCTGCCTTCAGGACCTTTTTGACTGAGGGACAGGTTGCCGCTTGTTCAGCAACGCTTTGACAGTTACTTCCCATCACTAACAGGTGGATATCGGAGCCAATGTTTTCTGCCGCAGCTAGAGTCGCCAAGGTAGCAATATTTAAATCCGTGTTATTATGTTCTGCAATCACTAAAATAGACATTAGATCACCTTCGCTTCATTTTTAAGTTTTTCGACTAATTCTGCAACTGAATCAACCTTAATCCCAGCTTTTCTTGCTGCCGGTGGCTCGACCTTTAATGTTGTCACTCTTGGCGCGATATCAACTCCTAAATCCGCTGGACTCATTTCCTCTAACGGCTTGCGCTTGGCTTTCATAATATTTGGCAATGAAGCAAAACGAGGCTCATTCAAACGAAGATCAGTGGTTACAATAGCGGGCATGTTCAGCGAAACGGTTTCCAGACCGCCATCCACTTCACGAGTCACCGCCACCTTACCGTCAGCAATGTTCAGTTCGGAAGCAAAGGTTCCTTGTGGCCAATCTAGCAGCGCGGCAAGCATCTGACCCGATTGATTATTGTCACCATCAATTGATTGTTTACCCATAATCACCATATCCGGAGATTCCTTAGTAACCACTTGTTTAAATATTTTGGCTACCGCTAAAGGCTGCACTTCATCATCGGTTTTAACTAAAATAGCACGATCAGCACCAAGTGCTAACGCCGTTCTTAGCGTTTCCTGACATTGCGCAGGCCCAATAGAAGCCACCACAATTTCAGTAGCTAAACCTTTTTCTTTTAAACGAACCGCTTCTTCTACAGCGATCTCACAAAAGGGGTTCATCGACATTTTGACATTCGCGGATTCGATCCCGGAATGATCATCTTTGACGCGAACTTTGACATTAAAGTCAACAACCCGCTTTACGGTCACTAAAAGTTTCATTGGCACACCTGCGTTTACTAATACTTAAGAATTAATTATTCTAGGTTTTTTAAGAACTAGCGGGATCTTGCCGTTTTATGCGTTTAACGTCAACAAAAATCGGGTATAATGCAGCACTTTAGAGCTATATCACCTATCAGAATCTTCGATAGCATAAAGCAAACCTACACCTTTATTTTCTGGAGCCATAATAATGGAAAACGCACCGATTGAAAGAGAATCGATGGAATTTGACGTAGTGATTGTCGGAGCGGGGCCTGCCGGCCTGTCCACCGCTATCAAACTCGCTCAATTAGCTAAACGACAAGATAAAGAAACTACTATTTGCGTGGTCGAAAAAGGTTCCGAGGTTGGTGCACACATACTTTCTGGTGCAGTGTTTGAAACCAGGGCACTGGCTGAACTTTTTCCTGACTGGCAAGAAAAAGGTGCTCCGGTAAAAGTTGAAGTTAGCGGGGACGATATTTATTTAATGAGTTCGGCAACTAAAGCGCAAAAAATCCCTAATCTATTTGCGCCAAAAACTATGCACAATCATGGCAACTACATTATCAGTTTAGGCAATTTATGCCGTTGGCTTGCTGAACAAGCTGAAGCGCTTGGGGTCGAAATATTTCCTGGATTTGCTGCCAGCGAAGCACTTTTTAATCAAGACGGCAGCGTCAAAGGCATTTTGACAGGTGACATGGGTGTGTCTGAAGACGGCTCACAAAAAGATGGCTATATGCCCGGTATGGAGTTGCATGCTAAATACACCATTTTTGCCGAAGGATGTCGAGGTCACATTGGCAAACAGCTTATCGCTCAATTCAAGTTAGATGAAGGTAAAGAGCCTCAGCATTACGGTATTGGGATTAAAGAGATCTGGAAAATACCTGCTAAGCAACATCAATTAGGCAAAGTCATTCACAGTGCCGGCTGGCCGATGTCAGAATCAAAAAGCGCGGGCGGTGGTTTCCTCTATCATATCGAAGACAATCAGGTCGCAGTCGGCTTTATTGTAGATTTATCCTATACCAATCCACATTTGAGCCCGTTTGATGAATTTCAACGTTATAAGCACCATCCCAAAATCAGCCAATATTTAACCGGCGGTGAACGAATTACTTACGGCGCAAGAGCTATCGTCAAAGGCGGTTTACAATCTCAACCAAAAATGGTTTTTGCCGGCGGTTTATTGATCGGTGATGATGCCGGTACACTTAATTTTGCTAAAATAAAAGGCTCTCACACCGCCATGAAATCAGGCATCATTGCCGCAGAGAGCATTGCTGAGGCGCTCAATCAAGAAGAACCAACTAAACAACTCGATAGTTTTACCGGTAATTACAAAAAATCCTGGGCCTATAAAGAATTACATATGCAAAGAAACTTTGGACCAGCTCAGCATCGTTGGGGAAATTTATTAGGGTCCGCTTATTGCTTTATTGATATTAATATTTTTAACGGACGCCTGCCCTGGACCTTAAGTGATCCGAAGCCGGATCACGCACAAATGCAAAAAGCCACCGACTGTAAACCGATCCACTATGCTAAACCCGACGGCATTTTGTCTTTTGATATATTAAGTTCAGTGTTTATATCAAACACCAACCATGAAGAAGATCAACCAGTCCATTTACAACTCAAAGATAACAATGTGCCAATCGATGTCAATTTGAAAGACTTCGACGAACCAGCGCAACGATATTGCCCTGCCGGTGTTTATGAAGTGATTCTAGATGAGGAAGGCAAAAATCCACGTTTTCAAATCAATGCGCAAAACTGTGTTCACTGTAAAACCTGTGATATTAAAGATCCGAGCCAAAACATTACCTGGGTCACACCGGAAGGCGCCGGTGGGCCTAATTATCCAAATATGTAGAAAGTTACAGGTTCCGGGTTGTAAGATCTAAAGCTTCGGGTTTTGATTGGGAATTTAGCCACTTATCGTGAATTGTTATTCCCAACAACGGCGATGAATTAAAACCGTAGGCATTAAAAAGGGCCCATTGAATGAGCCCTTTTTTATTTTTGATTGACATACTGGCAATTATTTCTTTTTGCGTCGAACTACACCAAAAACACATAACACGACCATACCCATAACTGGCAAAGAGCCACCTGAACCGCTGGTTAAATTGCAATTCGTCGGTGCGCTGCCGACTAAAGGCGTTAACATGTATGCGTGTTTTTCGCCATTAAATAAACCGGTACCGGCTATAACACCTGAATCATTGATTGAACGAGCTTCATTTAACTGCCATGCAGAAGCGTCTTCACAAGATATGTGGCTATTAAGATCTTTTATCGAATCATTTTCATATAAAAACGCATGAAAGACATCGGGAGAATTTTGGATTTGAGATAATCCGACAACTTGATTACTTTCATTGATATCAAAAGCTTCGGAAGAACTAAAATTAGTATTCAAAAAACCAAGTCCCGTTGCCGTAGCTGAAACCGTATCATAAACAAAAGCTTCATTTATTACACTGGTCGCACTGGTTCGAGCGAAACCAACAATCTTTCCAGAATTATTGACTGCCCATGGCTGTTGAGTAAGGCCTCCAAAAATTTCAATCGTTTCAACTGTTTCTGGTGTATTAAAATCTACAACTACGACCTCAAATGAAACAACATCATCAATTGTTTGTTCAGATACACCGACGGCAAGACCTGCCGCATTGACCGCTCTTAGCGATATATTTCTTTGAGAATTCTCGCCTTCTATCGGATTTACCCTAATTAACAAATCAGCGTCAACATCATAAAAAAATCCACGCCTATATAGCAAGGTCAACTCATCACCACTAGTATCGTTACCATCTTCAGGATCAAAAAATCCAAAACCGACAATTAAATTATTATCGTTTATGGAAATGGCTCTTGCCTGCTCTGGAGTATCAGGCACAAATTGAGGTATTTTATTTATGCTCAAATTATTATTATCATAAAATACCGCAAATTCATTTTCAGTAATCAAGTCAACAACGCTCCCATCTTCCGTCGTAGTATCCGTGACTTCAGATTCTATAGAATAACCAACGGTAAATTCATCATTTATTCCAAAAGCATAACTGATACCTGTTGCTTCAATAGCAGTCGTCAATGTCGAATCAGAATAGACAAAAAAATCCAAGTGTCCAAGATCAATCAGGCTGTTATTTTGATAAATAAATGCGTGATTGGCGAACACCTCACCGTTTGCATTTCCCACTACATAATCAGAATTATTAATGGCAAAGGCTTCACTGGAGTTTCCATCAAAATTTCCCAGGTCAGTTAGTTGATATAACTCGGCGCTCTGTCCGGTAGCGGAAAAAACAATACAAG
>CAZOBX010000065.1:0-18515 GCA_964578045.1 uncultured Kangiella sp.
GGTGAGGGCATTAATGGACAGCGGATACTGGTCGGGAGTGGTTAATGATTTTTCGATTAAACATCCGATCACGCGTAGTTGGTTTTGGGTCAGTTGGATGTTCATATTTGCTCCTTTGGTGGTATATATCAGGTGTTGATTCTATTTTTGGCGATGTCGCCTTTGTTCGAATGACAGACATTAAAAACAAAAAACATTAAAAAAATTATTCACCACGGAGATACGGAGGAACGGAGAAAAGAAAAGTGATCATGTAAATAGATACGTAACTATCTAAAACTTAAAGTGTTTGTTTTTTATCTTTTAACTCCGAATCTCCGTGCCTCCGTGGTGAAATATGTTTTTGTCTTTTGCTTTTTGAACTTTAGAGCCAAATTACTAATAAAGGATCCGACTCTTGATCGTGCCTTTAATCAATCTAAGCTCTTCGAAAGCTTCCTTACTTGAAGTTTGGTCTACATCGGTCACTACATAACCCACATCAGCGTTAGTTTGTAGGTATTGTGATGCGATATTTACTCCGGTTTCTGAGAAAATATCATTGATCTTTGCCAGTATACCCGGTTCATTATGGTGAATATGACAAATACGGTGTTTACCGACCAGCTCTGGTAATCCTACTTCCGGGAAGTTCACTGAAGACAAGGTTGAGCCATTATTGCTGTATTTAACCAATTTTTCACTCACCTCAATACCGATATTCACTTGAGCTTCTTTAGTGCTACCACCTATATGTGGGGTCAAAATCGTATTATCAAATTGGCGAAGTTTTGAGACAAATTCTTCCTGATTGGACTTAGGTTCGGTTGGGAAGACATCGATAGCCGCGCCGCTTACTTTACCTGATTCTAATCCTTGGCTAAGTGCGTCAATATCGACTACGGTACCACGAGAGGCGTTAACCAGTATTGCGCCTTCTTTTAAATGCGCAAAAGCTTGTTTGTCCATCATATTCCTAGTCTGCTCGGTTTCTGGTACGTGAAAGGTGACTACGTCAGAAGTAGCCAATAATTTTTCAAAACTGCCAGCAGGACGAGCATTGCCTAGTGATAGCTTTTTATCGATATCAAAAAACTGCACTCGCATTCCCAGGCTTTCTGCCAATATACCAATTTGAGTGCCAATATGGCCGTAACCCACAATGCCCAGAATTTTTCCGCGGGTTTCGAAAGAGTTAACTGCTGATTTCAGCCATTCGCCACGGTGAGCAGCAGCGTTTTTGGCCGGTACACCTCTTAAAAGTAAAATTATTTCCGCCAATACCAGTTCGGCCACACTGCGAGTGTTGGCAAATGGGGCGTTAAATACTGGAATGCCTTGCTTGGTGGAGGTGGCCAAATCAACTTGATTTGTACCAATACAAAAGCAACCGATCGCCGATAACTTGGGAGCAAAACCTAATAATTCTGGTGTGACCTGAGTTCTTGAGCGAATGCCTAAGAAATGGGCATCGGTCAGAACTTCTTTTAATTCTTCCTGGGGAAGTGATTTGGAGGCAGAAAATATATTGTTATAACCATCGTTACGAAACACCTCTTCGGCGCTTGGGTGGATCCCTTCTAATAGAACGATTTTAATATTTTCTTTGGCAAAAGAGGTATTTTGGCTAGTCACGATTGATTTCCGTTAAATAGTTATATGACAGCAAAAGCATATGAAAAAAATGCTTTATTGGCTAGTCATTTAGTGGATTAACAAGGGTATTGCATCATATCTTTTAGAAATAAGCCTGCTCCAAATAAAGAATCACTTGGTATTCATCGTAAAGGAGTATCTATTGGATGTGTTGTTGGACAAAATTTACTACGGTTTCAATCGACTCAAAAACCTCGGCGGTTAGCTCATCGTCGGCTGAGGTAAAACCGTAAGTTTCCTCCAAGGAGGTAATGACAGAGACGACGGCCATTGAATCAAATTCAGGAATATCACCTAATAAGAGGGCATCATCATCCATCTCATTGGGCATAATATCCAGTGAAAGGGTGTCAATTAACAGTTGTTTTATTTCGTGGGTTAGTTGGACAGATGTCATATTTAGGCCGTATATTAACGAAGTGCGCCGGATTCTAGCAATTATTGAAATTGAATGCACGGGCATTTTGTTCAAATAGGTCTGCCAAAAATATCACTTTGATCTAGGTTTAATCACTATTCTCGAATAATATGGCAAGTATGTACAATATGCACGCGCATTGTCATAAAGTTGTCATATAACTAATTGAAAATACTACCCATTAGAGGATTACAGTTTTATATCGTTATAAAAACCGAATTTTGTCATTTTGTGCGAGGCGTAGAATGGCAACACTGGCTCCTTCCATTCGATTAATTAAGAGTCTCATGATATGTCAGCGACCATAATGCTAGTAGAGGATGAACTGCCTATACGGGAGATGCTCCGCTACGCCCTGGAGAAATATGAATACCAGGTGATCGAGGCAGAAAGTGCTAAGCAAGCTCGTGAGATCTTGATGACTCGTCGCCCGGATCTGCTGGTGGTCGACTGGATGATGCCGAGTGAATCTGGGGTAGAATTTATACGTCGATTAAGACAGGATGAAGTTTGGTCGGATATGCCGACGATGATGCTTACCGCCCGGGTGGAGGAAATGGATAAAGTCAAAGGACTGGAAAGTGGCGCGGACGATTATATGACCAAGCCGGTAGCCATCAAAGAATTTATCGCCCGGATAAGAGCATTGCTTAGGCGGGCTTCGCCTCACCAAAGTGATGAATTGATAGAGCTGGTAGGCATCAAGTTAAATCTAGCCACTCGCCAGTGTCAAATAGACGGCCGCAACTGCCAAGTCGGCGGCGCAGAATTTAACTTGTTGAAATTCTTTATCTCCCACAAAAATAAAGTCTATTCACGTTCTCAATTGTTGGACTTTGTCTGGGGACAAGGGGTTTACTTAGAAGAGCGAACCGTGGATGTGCATATGCTTCGTCTGAGAAAAATATTAAAACCTTGCGGTAAAGATAAACATTTTATTACGGTCCGAGGCATGGGCTATATGTTCTCTGATGAGCAAACAGAGTAATGAGATGGCTTAATGAATAACGCCTGGTCAATTGAGCTGTCGAGGATATTTGTGGTAGTCAGTTCCACCCTTGTGTTGGGATTTGTCTCTGAGCTGTGGTTGTTTTCAGTGGTTTTTCACTTTGCGCTCTATATTGGTTGGATCATGATCCAACTACGCAGTTTTGAGCGTTGGATAAGAAACGGTGCCCATTCTAAAAATGCCCCGGACACCAGCGGTATATGGTCGTTGATTGTGCAGCACATCTACCGAACACAAAAAAAGAATAAGGTTCGAAAACAAAGTCTCGCGAGTTTGGCCAAGCGATATCAGGCGATCATGAAGGCACTACCCGACGCAACCATTGTATTGAATGAACAATTTGAAATCGAATGGGCCAATAAAGTTGCCGAAAAAACTTTAGGCATTGATCTCAGTCGGGATACTGGCCATCCAGTGGATAATATTCTTCGCGATTTAGCTATTCAAGATCTGATAAATAATACCAATGAGACATCAGAAATTGAAATGCTCTCACCAATCGATCCACAAAAGATTTTGATTTTGACCAAGGTACAATACGGCGATAAACAGACACTCTTAATCGCAAGAGATATCAGCCAAAGGATTGCGCTACAAAAAATGCGCAAAGCTTTTATCGCCAATGCCTCGCATGAACTACGTACGCCTTTAACGGTCATTTCGGGATATTTAGAAATGCTGGATGGCAACGATGATCTTCCTCCATCCATGAGTAAGTTAATCAGTAATGCCCATCAACAGGCACTTAGAATGGACAGAATTCTAGATGATCTATTAACCCTGTCTAAGCTCGAGGAGCAAGGCTTTTCCGAGGAGCGAGGGGATACTGTAGATGTACCAGAATTACTGCAAAGCCTGGTATCGGACTTTAGAAAAACCACCGCTAAAGATACACATGTAATTCAAGTCAATATCAGTCGTGACTTAAAAATAAAGGTTGTAGAGCGAGAGTTTTTTAGTTTATGCCAAAACTTGCTAAGCAACGCGATCAAATATTCTCCAAAAGGTTCCGTAATAAAAGTTTGTTGGAGTCTGGAAGAGGCTGGAAATGCTTGTTTGAAAGTGACTGACAACGGTGAAGGGATAGCGCCGGAGCACCTTTCCCGGCTGACCGAACGCTTTTATCGGATCAATGTCAGCCGTTCTCGCACCGTTGGCGGGACGGGATTGGGTTTGTCGATTGTCAAACATATTATGGAGAACTACGGCGGTTATTTGGATATTCAGAGTGAGTTGAAGGTCGGTTCAACTTTTACTGCCTGTTTTCCGAGTTATCGTATTTCGTCAGTGGATTGAGAAAAGTAATATAATCATCAGCCTGATAGGTATGAGTCTTGGTATGACTATCCCTATTTGCTTTAAATAGAAACACCAAATAAATACTAATTGTCATATAGCTGTCATATTTAATTCTTATAGTAGCAACTTCCAAAATCATGGAGCTTATCCTTGTGAAAAATAAAATCATACTTCTTTTAATATTGGCATCGTTGAGTCAGACGGTTTCTGCAAACACTTCTGCCGAAGAACTCGATTTATTGAGGCAACAGATTAAATTGCTAACCGAACGATTGGACAAGCTTGAAAATCAACCAAAGGAGATAGTGGAACAGGCTAAGGAATCGAAGCAGCCTAAAGCAACTGCAAAAAAATCCATCGCTGACAGACTGTCTTTTAAGGCGGACTTTAGAGAACGATATGAAATCATTGATCAACAAGGAAAAGAGAAGCGAGACAGAAATCGAGTCAGATTACGCGCGGCTCTTTCAATGGAAGTTCATGACAGTGTTAGTTTTACTCTAGGCATGGCAACCGGTGGAGATGACCCCGTATCAACTAATCAAACTCTTGGTGATGCATTTTCTACCAAGGATATACGTCTTGACCTCGCTTATTTTGACTATAAGTTTAGCGATACAGTTAAATTAACTGGCGGAAAAATGAAAAACCCCTTTTATAAGCCTGGTAAAAATGCTGCTCTGTGGGATGGTGATCTAAACCCAGAAGGATTTGCGTTGAGCTTTAATAATGATTCTCTACAGGGCCGTCTTGTCGGCTTCTCTGTCGAAGAAAGAAAAGCAGCTAGCAATAGTTACATGTTAGGAGGCCAGCTGATGAACGGATTCAAAACTTCACAGAGCTCCAAAGTATTAGCCGGTGTTGGCTACTATAACTATTCGAATTTGCAAGGTAATGAAGTCTTATTTGACGGCAAGCCAAGAGGCAATACCGTGGATGTCGATGGCAATTATGTAAATGATTACAATATTGCCGAAGTATTTCTCGAATACAAAACAAAATTAGCAAGCAAACCTTTTTCAGTCTATGGTAATTATTTCAAAAATACCGCAGTCAATGAGCTTGACACTGCTTATACTATCGGCTTTAAATTTGGCAAAGTAAAAGGTGCTGGAAGCTGGGATATCGGACTTGCTTATTTAGATATAGAAGCTGATTCTGTGGTCGGTCTTTTTAATGATGCTGATTTTGGTGGCGGTAATACCGATGCAAAAGGCCTTTTACTTAAAGCGGGTTATGGTATAAAGAAAAATATGGCATTAGGTTTAACTTACATCAATTCGGAATTCGGCCAAAGCCAACCGACTCAAACAGATTATGATCGGCTTCAATTGGATTTTATGTTGAAGTTTCAGTAAGCACTTCGAAGCTAAAAAACTATTGAAAGGAAACACTCGCAAGACTGTTTCCTTTTTTTTGCTTTCTTCAAACAATCTAACCCGTAACAATCAGTTTATTCGACCAGCAGACTGATATAGCCTAAATAAATCACGTCATACTCCTGTCATATTTGTTTCATAATCTTGTCACAATCCAAATCTAATATGCATTCTAAAGTTACCGAATGATCTTAAACTCTGTTCAAACATATGGAGAATCAAATGAAAAAAATATTATTAACTCTAGGGGTAATTAGTTCTGTTTCAGGTGCCTTGGCTGCCGGACGAAACACTATTAACGTGGTTGGCTCTTCAACCGTTTATCCTTTTTCTACTGTTGTAGCGGAGCGATTTGGTAAGTCAACTTCATTCAAGACGCCAAAAATCGAATCAACCGGAACAGGCGGTGGAATGAAATTATTTTGCACTGGCATAGGGATCAACACGCCGGATATGTCAAATGCGTCTCGTCGCATGAAAAAAAGCGAATTTGATCAATGCCAAAAGAATGATGTTAATGGAATTACTGAAGTTCTGTTGGGCTATGATGGTATTGTCATCGCTAATTCAAAAGAATCTAAACAAATGACTGTTAGTCCTAAGGAACTATTTTTAGCCTTAGCGAAAGAAGTCCCCGCCAAAGACGGTAGTGAGACACTGATCGCCAATCCATATGTGACATGGAACCAAATAAATTCATCTTTGCCTGCCACAAAAATCGAGGTGTTAGGCCCTCCGCCTACTTCCGGTACTCGTGATGCGTTTGCTGAGCTTGTTTTAGAAGGTGGATGTAAGCAGTTTGCATGGATCAAGGCAATCAAAAGGCAAGATAAAAGCCAATACAAATCAATTTGTCATGGTGTTCGTGAAGATCATGTATATATTGAAGCAGGCGAAAACGACAACTTAATCGTGCAAAAACTCACCGCCAACCCGAACGCCTTTGGAGTATTTGGATTTAGTTTCTTAGATCAGAATTCTGATAAATTGCAAGGCTCTAAAGTGGACGGTGTTGAGCCAACCTTTGAAGGCATCGCCGATGGAAGTTACCCGGTTTCTCGTCCTTTATTCTTTTATGTGAAAAATTCTCACGTTGGAAAAGTTCCTGGCATGTTGGAATTCTTAAAAGAATTTACCAGCGAAGCAGCGATGGGTGAAGAAGGTTACTTGACTGATAAAGGCTTAATCCCTTTAGGTGAAGAGAAATTAGAAACAGTTCGTCAATCAGTTCTGTCTCTCACTGAGTTGAAGCTTTAGTTCCTTATTTAGAGTCATTTCAGGTTTTATAAATGAACTCATCTACATTAATTTTTGTTATTCTAGTGCTGGCAATGTTCAGCTATTGGTTTGCGATTCAGCGGGCTGTAAAGGTGGCCGGTGGAATAACAAAGGTTAAACATCTCACCTCGTTACCCAAACAATTTGGCTTGTTAACCGCCTTTTGGTGTGGCATTCCATCTATGATTATATTGCTTTTATGGAATATTTTTGAATCGAGTGTCGTTGATTCGTTTTTGATTTCTAGCCTACCTGAATCACTCAATCAGTTGTCGTCCGATCATCTGAGTCTCTATTTAAATGATATTAAAGTGATGGCCGAACAGCAGAGTGCGTCATCATCGACTGACCCTGAACAAAATATTAAGAATCAAGCTGCCCATTATCTTACAACGCTTCAGTCAAATTCTACTTGGTTAAAGAGCGTGCTGATTGTGCTGATATCTGTAGCGAGTGTTAGTTATATATTAAGTCGATTTACTCCAGAGTATCGATCTCGAGTGAAAATGGAAAAAATTGTCAGCGGCATTCTGTGGGCTTGTTCCGCTATTGCTCTATTAACGACCGTCGGTATTATTCTGTCGGTGCTATTTGAGTCGATTCAATTTTTTGGCGCCGTACCACCGTGGGAATTCCTATTTGGTACTGAATGGAGTCCTCAAGTGGCAATGCGCAGTGACCAGGTGGGTGGTTCAGGAGCATTTGGTGCAATTCCACTATTTGCCGGTACACTTTTGATAACTGCGATTGCGATGTTCCTGGCTGTACCAGTCGGTCTTATGATAGCTATTTATTTGTCTCAGTATGCTTCCGCAAAATTGAGAGGCATTGCCAAGCCCATGCTGGAAATACTGGCTGGTGTTCCGACCGTGGTTTACGGGTTCTTTGCCGCCTTAACGGTTGCGCCATTGATCAGAGATTTCGGCGGTTGGCTTGGGCTTAGTGTGGCTTCGGAGAGTGCGCTGGCTGCAGGCTTAGTGATGGGTATTATGATTATTCCTTTCGTTTCATCCTTATCTGATGATGCGATTAGTGCGGTTCCCGATTCGCTAAAAGAAGGATCACTCGGATTAGGTGCTACTCCTTCAGAGACCATTAAGAAAGTCCTGTTACCGGCTGCAATTCCAGGCATTGTCGGGGCTATTCTATTAGCACTATCGCGAGCGATTGGTGAAACGATGATTGTCGTGATGGCTGCCGGTTTGGCAGCCAATTTAACCGCTAACCCTCTGGAATCGGTCACCACAGTAACGGTACAAATTGTTACGCTATTAACCGGTGATCAGGAATTCGATAGTCCCAAAACATTGGCCGCTTTTGCGTTAGGTTTAATGTTATTTGTGACCACCCTGATACTAAATATTATAGCCCTTAAGGTGGTCAGAAAATATCGAGAACAATATGACTAAAAAAGCAGATGCAGTGATGACGGGCAGTAACCCGATTACCGATAAAGTGGCTTTGAGCCTGCGCAAAAGACACCGTAAAGAGATGCGTTTCAAAATGCTAGGACGTCTGGCTGTTGCTTTAGGATTTATGTTGGTGTTAGTTTTAATTGCTGACATCAGCTATAAAGCACTTCCTGCGTTTCACCAGCATTGGGTGAAACTTGAAATTAGTTATCAAAAAGATTGGCTAACAATCGAAAACTCAAATAAAGAAAGTTTGCGGAGTGCAAATTATCGCAAAGCTCTTAAGCGGTCTTTGTACCAGATGTTTCCGCAAGTGAAAGGACGAAAAAATAAGCGAAAGCTAAACAAAATGATTAGCAGCAATGCCGAATTTACAATAAAGGAATTTTTACTAGCATCGCCAAAATATTTTGCTCAAAAAGCGCAAGTGTGGGTACGTGTCGATGATGACGTTGATACCTACCTTAAAGATGTTGAAACACCGGGCAAAGCGAGTGCGCGCATCGACCAAGAACAGGCGCAATGGATAAAACAACTGACTGATCACAAACGAATCGAAAAACGATTTAATTTTTCATTTTTTACCAATGGCGATTCACGAGAGCCGGAACTGGCAGGTGTTAAAGGGGCTTTAACCGGGACCATACTGACCATGCTGGTGACTTTGGCGCTTTCCTTTCCGTTGGGCGTTGGGGCTGCGCTCTATTTGGAAGAGTTTGCTTCTAAGAATCGATGGACGGATATTATTGAGGTCAACATCAATAATCTGGCGGCAGTTCCTTCGATTATTTTTGGACTGTTAGGTTTGGCAGTGATTATTAATATGTTTGGATTACCGCGTTCGGCTCCCCTGGTGGGCGGTATTGTACTAACTCTAATGACTTTACCGACGATTATTATTGCCAGTCGAGCTTCAATCAAAGCGGTATCACCGTCGATTCGAGAAGCCGCTATGGGAATTGGTGCGTCCAAAATTCAGACCACTTTTTCCCATGTATTACCAATGGCAATGCCGGGAATAATGACTGGAACCATTATCGGTTTAGCCCAAGCATTAGGTGAAACCGCACCGTTGTTGATGATTGGCATGGTGGCGTTTATCGTTGATGTACCTGCCAGTATTACCGACGCATCCACTGTTTTGCCAGTACAAATATTTTTATGGGCGGACAGTCCTGAACGAGCATTTTTAGCCAAAACGTCGGCGGCTATATTAGTGTTGTTAGGTTTTTTGTTGGTAATGAATACCATTGCCGCGTTGTTAAGAAAGAAATTCGAAAAGTAGGTAAAAAATGTTAGATATCTCTTCATCAGAAAGTTTATTTTCTGAAGATACAAAAATTAATGGCACGGTCGGCAACTGTTTTGCGGATGATGCCAAAATGTCAATGCGAAACGTTAGTGTGTTTTATGCTGATAAACGGGCGATCAATAATATCAGTTTTGACTTAGCTCGAAACCAGGTAACAGCATTAATTGGCCCGTCCGGTTGCGGTAAGTCGACTTTTTTGCGGTGTATGAATCGGATGAATGACACCATTTCAATTTGTCGAGTAGAAGGCGAGTTTAAACTGGATGATAAAGATATATATGCCAAAGAGATGGATCCGGTGTTGTTGAGGGCAAGAGTTGGTATGGTATTTCAGAAACCGAATCCATTTCCAAAATCAATTTATGAAAATGTAGCATATGGACCAAAAATTCATGGCCTGGCTTCTAATAAAGCTGAGCTGGATGAAATTGTAATTACCAGTTTACAAAAAGCCGGTTTATTTAATGAAGTAAAAAATCGTTTGGACGAATCAGGTACAGGATTATCCGGTGGGCAGCAACAACGGTTATGTATTGCCCGTAGCATAGCGGTCAGGCCCGAAGTGATTCTAATGGATGAGCCAGCGTCTGCCTTGGATCCTATTGCCACAGCAGTGATTGAAGAGTTGATTGATGAATTGAAGGAAAAATATACCATTGCGATTGTGACTCACTCGATGCAACAGGCGGCCCGTATTTCACAAACAACGGCTTATTTTCATATGGGACAATTAGTTGAAATGGGACCCACATCGCAAATATTTACTAACCCGACTCATAAGTTGACTGAAAATTATATTACTGGACGATTTGGTTAGTATTAGAAGACTAAAAGAAACAAAACATTAAAAGACATTTACCACAGCATTCGCTTCGCTCACGGGGCAAGCTTTGGTGAAAAATCTTTTAAGAATTTGAAAAATAAATTAGAGGTAACCATCATGGAAAACGATCTGCATTTATCACAGCATATTTCAAAGCGATTTAATCAAGAGCTGGAAGAAGTGCGCAGCCAGGTGCTAAAAATGGGCGGATTAGTCGAACAACAGGTATCGGACGGACTTGTCGCTTTGTTTGAAGGTGATGAAGCTTTAGCTAAAAAGGTCGTTGATGTTGATACTCAGGTAAACGCCATGGAAGTAGAAATTGATGAGACTTGTATTGAAATTCTCGCTCGTCGCCAGCCTGCGGCTTCCGATCTACGTTTGATGGTGAGCATTATCAAAACGATCACCGATCTTGAACGTATTGGCGATGAAGCCGAAAAGTTAGGTAAAAATGCAATTAAACTGTCTGAGAAGGACCGCAGTGCTCGTCAATTTGTGGAGTTACGGCATTTGGGTGATAGCGTAAAAAAGATGCTTAACCGAGCGCTTAATGCTTATGCCCGAATGGATGTTGATGAAGCATTAGATATCATTCAAAGTGATATAAATATTAACCAGGAATTCGATAATATTTCCAGGCTATTGGTACTTAAGATGATGGAAGATCCGAGAGAAATAAGAAATGCCCTTCGTATTTCCTGGTGTGCCAGAGCCTTGGAGCGGATCGGAGACCATTCAAAGAATATCTGTGAATATATCGTTTATCTGGTGAAGGGCAAGGATGTCAGGCATATCAGCCTGGATGATATTCGCAAGCAAATTCAGTGCTAATTTTCTTTAATCTCACAACTAAAACTGATTTCAACTGACTTATTTAACATAATTGCCGCTGAGCAATATTTTTGGATAGACAGTTCGCAGGCTCTTTGCACCGTCGCTAATTTCAGATTATTGCCGCTAACGACATAATGTGCGTTGATTTTAGTAAATACCGAGGGGACTGCATCTGCTCGCTCCGCCATCAGTTCACAATGGCAGTCGGTTATCTCATGGCGGCCTTTTTGTAAAATCATCACTACATCAATGCTGGAACATCCTCCCACTGCAGCCAGTATAAGCTCTAGAGGCGAAGGCGCGCCGCCGTTTCCATCCATCACAAGCTCGTGGCCCGTAGCGGTGGTAGCAATGAATCTTTGATTTTGTTGCCATTTAGTCGATATTTTCATTTGGTTAATCCCTACAAATTTATTACGTGCTAATAATACTATGCGAATATGCTTGCTTCTTTCACGTTTATCTTTAGAATTTACACTCGGATGATAAACCTGATTCGATTGGGTGTATAATCTTGTTCGTTCCGATAAGAATTAAATCGACATTGTTATTCATAATAAATTGCGGTTTCTTAACCAAAGAGAAACGACGCTAGTACAGGTATTGATATGGCCCTCATAAAAGAGCCCGTTGTTCTTCCACATAATATTCAACAAGATCCTACTTTGATGTGGTTTGTGTCACAATGTCACAAACGTCGTTATGCCAGCAAAACCACTATCATTTTTGCTGGAGATAAGCCTGAAACTTTGTATTTCATCATAAAAGGCTCCGTCACGGTGCTGATCGAAGATGATGATGGCAAAGAGTTAGTCTTGGCTTATCTGAATTCAGGTGATTTTTTTGGTGAAATGGGTTTGTTTGATGGAGAGCAAAATCGTAGCGCTTGGGTTCGAGCTAAAGTTGAGACTGACCTTTCTGAGATCAGCTATGCAAGATTTCAATCGTTAGCCAAAGATAAGCCGGAAATCATGTTCAAACTCGCCGAACAAATGTCTCTGCGGTTAAGAAAAACCAGCCGAAAAGTCGGTGATTTGGCTTTTATGGATGTCACCGGTCGAGTCGCCAGAGCATTATTAGATTTGGCTACAGAGCCTGACGCGATTACTCACCCCGACGGGATGCAAATTAAAGTGACTCGCCAGGAGCTCGGACGAATTGTTGGTTGCTCGCGAGAAATGGTTGGCCGCGTTCTAAAGGTCCTGGAAGAGCAGGAGCATATTCATGTAAAAGGTAAAACCATGGTTATTTTTGGTACCCGCTAGAAACAAATATCAAAGGTCAACTGTTTGAACTTTTGCTATCATATTTTTGTTATCTCAGATTGAGTTTGTAATGCCACACTATTTAATTAGTGCTTGCGCAAGGTCACAAAAAGCTACATCAAATAAAACCAGTAAGTTGATTGTACGAATAAATCACTCAACTACGATTAATCACCCGACAAAAAACACTATTTCTCTACAATCGAGTTTCAACTTAAGCTATAGGAATTGAGCATTCTGCTTTGATTGTAATGTCTGTAAAACGTCGTTTACCTCACAGCTAGACAGAACATTTTAGTTACAGTGAACTTAATAATAAAAAATAGCGATAAGATATTAATCCAGCTCTCAAAATAATTTTTTTTTATGCTCAAGTATCCTTGGGTAAGAGAATCAAAATAATCAAAATTTAATTTTGCTAAAATATATCATCAACAGATTCATCAATCAGCTCTTCCTCATTAATCTCGTCAATAACATCCAGTTCATCGATAATATTGATCGTGGTCTGAGGTTCAGAATACTCGGTTGGTGCATGTTCTATTCTAAACACTTCGAACTCAGATTTTACTGTATTCATGCTTGCGAGCTTACCATTTAGCAGATCGATTTTTACGTCCACCATGCCTTCGGGTCTGGGAAAATTTTCCTGCTTTTTACCTTGCAGCGCTTTTTCCATAAATCGACGCCAAATTGGTAATGCTGCCTTGGCGCCAAATTCATTATTACCGAGCTTTTTACTGTGATCTCTAAAGCCCACCCAGGCCGATGCGACGTATTGGCTAGTGTAACCAGAAAACCATGCGTCTTTAGAACCATTAGTGGTGCCAGTTTTTCCGGCGATGTCATGGCGTTTTAATAGCGAACTTTTTGCCCGGTTAAGGGTTGTCCAAGCTGTACCTCTATGGATTACATCTTTTAACATACTATCAACAATATATCGATTGCGAGCGTCGATCACTCGTGGGGCAATTTTGTCTTCAGCCACCGCTAACATAGGAAAATTGTGGATTGTTTTTTCAGCATCGATTGTCAGTAACGCTTGTTGCAAAATTTCTTCATCAGTTAATGGCTGTTCGATATTTTTTTCGGTTATGGTTTGTTGTGGGTCATTTTTATCCATGAGTTGTTCTGCGTTTGTTTCGACTTCCAGACTCTCTGCTAATGCTTTCTTTTGTGCACGCTCTTCAAGAATTTCTAAACACTCTTCGCAGACTTGCATGGGTTGCTGTTCAAACAAAATTTGACCATGGCTGTCTTCAATGCGTTCAATGTACCAAGGTTTGATTTTATAGCCGCCGTTGGCCAAGGTCGCATAACCAGTCGCTACTTCCAGAGGTGTAAATGATGCCGCTCCTAATGCTAAAGATGGAAAAGGTTGCATATGCTGGCCGGGGAAACCGATGTCTTCTAAGTATTTTTTAGCGTAACGAGGGCCAATTTTCTGGATCAATCTTACCGATACGGTGTTAATTGAGCGACGGAGCGCTTCCCTTAACCTCATCGGACCGCGGTATATTTCGTTGTCATTTTCTGGCCGCCAAAATGCGCCGGCAGAAGAGTCCCAATCAATAATTGGTGAGTCATTGATTAAAGAGGCGGCGGTATAGCCTTTATTTAATGCAGAAGAGTAAATAAAGGGTTTTATATTGGAGCCTAATTGTCTGCGTGCCTGTGTGACCATATTAAATTGGTTTTTTCTGAAATTAAACCCACCTACCAAAGCTTCCAACGCGCCATTTTGAGGGTTAAGTGCTACAAAGCCACCGTTAACATCTGGGATCTGTGATAGTGAATAAATCGGTAAGCCAATTGTTTTTAGTTCTGGCGGTTCAATCTGATCTTCAGTCGTGGTAGAGATTGCAACTGATTGTAAAATTTGATCATTATTCGGTTCTATTTTTTCAATGCTTTCAAATTCATCGGTCGCAAAAACCCGAATGACATCACCGATAACAATGATTTGATCAATATCAGTAATTTTCCCGAATACTCGATTGTTTTCGTCAACGTATTTTCTAGCCCAAAGAGAGTCTTTTAGTTGCACTTTGCCATGGCTTCCGTCAGCTAATAATATTTCAGCGCCATTGACATCGGTTGCAATGACCAAGGCTGGTATTAATTCACCGATTTGCGAAAAATCGCCTATCCAGGCGAGCATATCCGCCTCTTCAATCGATTCATCTATATCATAATGCTGCTCAACCGGTCGGTATCCGTGACGGCGATCGTATTCTAGTAAGCTGCTTGTTAATGCCTCTTGTGCATATGCTTGAAGCGTCGGGTCGATACTAGTGTAAACTTTCAGTCCATCGCTGTGCGCCGCATCGCGGCCAAAACGTCGGATTAGTTGCATATGTACCATTTCCGCGATGTAGGGCGCACTAACTGTTGTTTTTGCACCGTGGCGAGACGTTTTTATAGGTGCATTTTCAGCTTGCTCAAATTGTTCTTGATTAATGTGATTTTCGGCGAGCATTCTGCCTAGAACGTGATTGCGTCGACCGCGGGCTTTATCAGGATTGCTAATTGGATTAAAAATCGAAGGGCCATTTGGAATACCTGCCAAAGTAGCCAATTGAGGTAAATCTAGTTCGTCCAGTTTTTTACCGTAGTACACCTGTGCCGCTGCGCCAAGCCCCGCAGAACGATGGCCGAACGGAATTTTATTTAGAAAAAGCTCCAATATTTGCTGTTTTGACAACGCAGATTCCAATTTCCAAGCAACAAACATTTCGGTAAATTTCCGTGAAAATCGTTTTTCTCGAGTTAAATAATAATTTTTAGCAACCATCATGGTGATTGTACTGGCTCCTTGGCTTTTGGTTCCTGTAGTGATTAATTTGATCACTGCCCTTATAACACCCTTAAAATCGACCCCAGAATGCTGATAAAAACGTACGTCTTCTGTAGATAGCAAAGCATTAATGAAATCTTGTGGAACTTGGTCTAAAGTAATAGGGATACGGCGAATATCCCCAAACTCGTTAATCAGTTGTCCATCTTTTGAATAAACACTCATCGGGGTTTGTAAACGAATTTGACGAATCGTATCAACGGCAGGCAAATCTGGACCAACCGCCAAATATAGGCCGGTAATACCCATCGCTGTTATTATTGTGAACAGCGTCACGATATAAAGAAATTTAGGTACTAGCTTTGTGATTCGTTTCATAGGGGTCTGTCAAATTGGTTGCCTTAGTTATCTAATCGACAGAGTATAGCGGTAATCGTTCATCGCTTTAACTACTAAGTGCATGATTTGTGCACGATTTCGCGAGAATCGATAAATATTTTGTGTAAATTTGAGTGGACAAATAATCAAAAAAAAGTTCAATTCGCGACTACAATTGTCATAAAACCAAGCTCTTTTGATCAAAAGAAGCCTTGACAATCTGTGAAAATAACGCCAAATTGCACACATAAAAATAAAAAACAGGTGAAATTTCTGATAGTTAGAGCTATTATTTAAAGTGAAAACTATGTTTTCACCTGTAACTGGATAAAATGATAGGAAAATTGGAATTATGCTGGCTAATTTATTCGGCGCAAAAAAGACAGCTTTAGTCGGGATTGATATCAGTTCAACTGCCTGCAAGTTGATTGAACTAGGCAAAGTGGGTTCCCGTTATCGTGTTGAAAGCTACGCGGTTGAACCGCTACCACAGGACGCCATGGCCGATCGTGATATTCGCGATCCGGAAGTTGTCGGAGAAGCCTTAAAAAGGGTGATTAGTCGCTCCGGCACCAATATCAAACATGCTGCTGTTTCAGTGGCTGGCTCATCAGTGATCACCAAAATTATTCAAATGGATAAAGATCTCAGCGACGAAGAGATGGAAAGCCAGATAGAAGTAGAGGCAGATCAATACATACCTTACCCACTTGAAGAAGTTGCACTGGATTTTCAGGTGATAGGCGAATCAGAAAAAGTTCCTGATAAGGTCGATGTATTGTTAGCAGCGTCCCGCTCTGAAAATGTTTACAGCCGAGTCGATGCTCTTGAGCTCGCAGGATTAACCGCCAAAGTTGTTGACGTTGAAGCTTATACCATTGAGCGAGCATTTAGATTGCTCAGTAACCAGTTGCCCGATCAAGGTGAAGGACAAATCATTGCAATTGCGGATATTGGCGCCACTAATACCAGCTTGAGCGTTCTGGAAGATTTTAATACCATTTATACTCGCGAACAAACTTTTGGTGGCTCACAACTCACCGAAGAAATTCAGCGCCGCTACGGTTTGTCCTTTGAAGAAGCCGGCATGGCAAAAAAACAAGGTGGCCTACCAGATGACTATGAGCCTGAAGTTCTGGAACCGTTTAAAGAGGCCGTTATTCAGCAAGTCAGTCGTTCATTGCAATTCTTTTATGGTTCCAGTCAATACGGCGAAGTCGATCACATTGTTTTAGCTGGAGGCTGTGCAGTCATAGACGGTCTCGAAGAAATGATCGAAGAAAGACTCGGAACCACCGCTTCAACGGCAAATCCCTTTGCAGATATGTCACTTTCATCACGAGTGAATGCACAAGCCTTAAGTGCCGACGCACCTTCCCTGGTGAATTGTTGCGGCCTGGCATTAAGGAGTTTTGACTAATGGCTAATATCAACCTGTTACCCTGGCGCGAAGAAGAGCGCTCAGAACGACAAAGACAATTTGTCAGCATAATAGGATTAGTTGCGCTATTAGGCGTGGTGGTGATGTGGTCAATTTATACTTTTTATAGTGGCAAAATAGACAGCCAACGCATCCGAAATAATTATTTACAAGGACAAATTAGAAAACTCGATACCAATATCAAAGAAATTACGACTTTAGAAGCCGAACGTAAAGAGCTTATTGACCGAATGGAACTAATCCAGGATTTGCAAAAAAGTCGCCCGCAAATCGTCCATCTGTTTGACGAAATCGTGCAAAAAATGCCCGAGGGCATGAATATGATACAAATCGAAAGAAAAGGCGATGTAGTTCTTTTTACCGGAATTGCTGAATCCGCCCCTAGAATATCGAATTTTATGAGAAATTTAGCGGGCTCACAGTGGATCACTAATCCGGATATCGAAGATATTCAGGATGATAAAGATTCCGGTGCAGCCCGTAAAATCTTTAAATTGAAGTCAAAGATCACCTCACCAGGTGCGGTTAAAAGGGAGTCTGAATAATGGACTTAAATAGCCTCAATGACCTGGATATCAATGATATTGATTTTAACAATATGGGTTCATGGCCGATAGTCGGAAAAGCGATTATGCTCGTCATTGTTTTTTCGCTGGTTGCCGGGCTTGGTTATTATGCGTTTATTGGCGACCAAACCGTCAATCTGGTCAAGATTGAACGTGAAGAAACCGAGTTAAAGAAAGAATTTGAAAAGAAACAAGGCAAAGCGGTCAATCTGGATGCATACAACAGACAAATGCAAACCATAAAAGATAGCTTTCAAACGCTGCTGCAGCAGCTTCCTAAAGCCGATCAAATGGCAGAATTACTGGATGAAGTGTCCTATTCGGCCACTGGAGCAGGCTGTGAAATTGTATCACTGGGTTTCGAACCTGAAAAAGAAGCCGAATTTTACTCAGAAAGACCGATCAGAATTCAGGTTACAGGCGGTTATCATCAAATCGCTGATTTTGTCAGCCGTGTTTCACGGTCACCCAGAATTGTGACCTTGCATGATTTTACGATTAAAATTGGTGACGGTGACGTGAACAGTTCGCCCGGCGAAAAAATGCTGATCATGGATATCTTGGCCAAAACCTATCGTTCTGACTCGGGGGAAAAATAATGTCAAATATTGATAAAAAGTTATTTTTCAGCAAGCCCCTTTATTCAAAGTTAATACGCGCTTTGAC
>CAZOBX010000065.1:18525-24439 GCA_964578045.1 uncultured Kangiella sp.
CCCTGATTTCATGTGGCGGCAATACCGATGACCTGGAGGCTTGGGTCGATACGATTAAAGCAAAACCACCGGGAAGAATTGAGCCGATGCCAGATGTCAAAGTTTATCAACCACACGACTATGCCTCGGCTCTTGATCGGAGTCCATTTGCTTCAATGCAGCCAGAATTAGAGGCGCAGCTTAAATTACTTCATGATGGTTGTGACGAGTCTGTCCAGCCCGATCCTAATCGTCGCCGAGAAGACTTGGAAAGATTTTCGCTGGATTCTATGGAAATGGTTGGGACATTGAATCGCCCCGGCAAGGAATGGGGATTACTTCGTATGACTGCAGGGCCAAACAGCGGCCAAGTGGTCAAAGTAGAGAACGGCGAATACTTAGGTATCCATCATGGACAAATTAATAATATTTCTGACCAGCAGATCGAAATATCGACGTTGGTACCTGACAGCAAAGGTTGTTGGGAAAAAAGAACGGTTTACTTAACGCTGGCAGAAGGGTAGCGGGCACTAGGAGAAATTATGAGTATTCGGGATAACATCAATCGAAAAAAATCAGGAGTAGGGGTTATGGTTGCCCAAAATTTCAAACGGTGTTTGGCATTTGTCTGTGTTGTTTTTGTTGGCGCGCTAAATGCGACAGAAATTACCAATATTAGCTTTAATGTCATGCCGGGGGATAAAGTAGAAATTCGTATTACCATGGATTCTCCGCCGCCGAATTTTAGAGAGTTTACTACGATCAATCCTGCACGTATCGCCATGGATTTTGCTGGAGTACGCACTAACTTAGCCAAAAAGACCCATAATGTTGGCGTCGGTGTGACCCGAAGTGTCACCGCGGTCGAAGCAGGCGGCAGAACACGGCTAGTGATTAATCTGGTAGAAATGACGCCTTACGCTACCCGTGTAGAAGGTAATCAATTAGTGGTAACCGTAGGTCACGGTACCAAACGAACCAGTGTCGAAAGCGTTGCCTTAGCGAGCCAGTCCACCGGTCCTGTAAGCAGTGCTATCAACGATATCACCCATATTGATTTTCGACGCGGTGAAGACGGTGAAGCTCGAGTCATTATAAAGTTAAGTAATACTCATATCGGTATTGATTTACGTAAAGAAGGTCGTACGGTACTCGCTGATTTTGTTGACGCTTCGATTGCAGATGAACTCATTAGAAAGTTAGACGTGATTGATTTTGCGACGCCGGCAAAACTGATTTCCACCAGCCGGGTAGGTAACAATGTTCGTTTATCCATTGATACCCTAAATGAATTCGAATATTTGGCTTATCAAGCGGATAATTCCTATATTATTGAGCTAAAACCACTCACAGAAGAACAAATAGAACGCAAGAAGTTACAAGCACCAGTGTATACCGGAGAAAGGTTGTCTCTCAATTTTCAGTCTATAGCGGTTCGTTCAGCATTAACTATTCTTTCTGAGTTTACCAATATTGATATGATTACCAGTGACACGGTTTCAGGTTCCATTGCACTTCGTTTGAATAACGTTCCTTGGGACCAGGCTTTGGACCTGATTTTAAGAACCAAAGGGCTCGCTAAGCGTCAAAATGGCAATGTGATGCTTATTGCACCAGCTGAAGAAATTGCTGCAAGAGAGGCATTAGAGCTGCAAACGGAAAAACAAATTGAACAACTGGCACCACTGCAGTCAGAATTTATTCAGGTAAATTATGCCAAAGCTGTTAACATGGCCGATCTTATTTTGACTAAAGGGGCTAACTACTTAAGTGCACGTGGAAGTGTTTCGGTCGATGAGCGGACCAATACTTTATTAGTTCAAGATACTGCTAAGAAGCTGGATTCCATTCGTCAAATGGTCAATCACTTAGATATTCCGATCCGTCAGGTTTTGATCGAATCCAGGATTGTGGTAGCTGATAATGCTTTCGCAGACGAATTAGGGGTTAGATTTGGTATATCAGATTTAGGTAGCCAGGCGGCAATTAGTGGCAATCAGACAGGTAGTGACGCTCTATTTTTTGGTGCCGATCCTGCGAATCGGACGTTATCGGTTAATCTACCCGTATCAGAAGCGGCTGGCACTATTGGTCTAACCTTTGCCCGTTTGGCGGAAGGTACTATTCTGGACGTTGAGCTTTCTGCGTTAGAGAGTGAATCTCGCGGTGAAGTCATTGCCTCACCCAGGGTATTTACCACCAATAATAATGAAGCACATATCGAATCTGGCGAGCAAATACCCTTTTTGACGGCCAGTTCAGCCGGTAATACCACAATTACTTTCAAAAAAGCGGTATTAAGTTTAAAGGTGACTCCACAAATCACCCCAGATGATCGTATAATCCTAGACTTGCTGATTAATCAGGATACTCGTGGTGAAGATACGGTTTTTGGACCGGCGATTAATACTCGAGAAGTAGGTACCAGAGTACTGGTTGATAATGGTGAAACGATTGTTTTAGGTGGTGTTTATTCTCAACGAGTGAACCATGAAGTAACAAAGGTCCCTTTTTTAGGTGATTTGCCTGGAATTGGAGCATTATTCCGATCGACCATAGATTCATCGGCAAAACAAGAACTTTTGATGTTTGTAACACCAAAAATAGTCAAAGATTCGATACAATAAAACTAATCAAAAAGAAACGCAAAACCCGCTATTGCGGGTTCTTGTGTTTTTAATGCAGGATAAAAAGTAAGCACACGCATATGAAAGGCAAAAGAAATATATTCTTAGTAGGACCCATGGGGGCGGGCAAAACCACCATCGGAAAGCAGTTAGCTCAATTGCTTCATTTAGAGTTTGTCGATACCGATCAGGAAATTGAATCACGCACCGGCGCCCCCATCGATTGGATTTTTGACATTGAAGGGGAAGAAGGATTCAGGGTAAGAGAGAAAGAAATTATCGCCGAATTATCTAAACGTCAGGGAATTGTGCTGGCTACCGGCGGCGGCGTCGTAGTTGCTCCAGAAAGTCGCACTTTACTCGCCAGTCGCGGGATTGTGGTGTATTTGGAAACATCTATCGAACAGCAATTGGAAAGAACTCGTAAAGACAAAAGACGTCCTTTATTGCAAAATAACGATGATCCCGAATCAACTTTGATCGACCTGCACAAAAAGAGAGATGCCCAGTATAGAGAAATTGCAGATATCATCGTAGCCACCAATGAAAATTCAATCAAGTCGGTCGCCAATAAAATTGCAAATCAAATCAACGAAAACTAAGCCATTTGTATGCGTCAGCTGAGTTTACCGCTAAAAGACTCTCCTTATACCATCTACATAGGCAGCTCTCTTCTAAATGAGCACGCACTGTTAACTGGTTATTGTCGGGGAGATAAAGTGCTTATTGTCAGCAACAACATAGTTGCACCTCTTTATTTTGACACCTTAGCTTCTTCTCTAACGGGTAAAAAAATTCATTCAGTAATAATAAAAGATGGAGAAGTGAATAAAAGTAGAGTCAGTTTTTTTCAGATTATTGATTATCTGGTTGAAAATAATTTTCGTCGAAATGATACATTAATTGCACTTGGCGGAGGTGTTATTGGCGACTTGTCCGGTTTTGCCGCCGCCAGTTTCCAACGAGGAATGAATTTTCTTCAAGTCCCGACCAGTTTGCTTGCTCAGGTTGATTCCTCCGTAGGCGGAAAAACGGCTATCAATCATACCGCCGGAAAAAATCTTATCGGCGCATTTTATCAACCGATCGCTGTCATTATCGACATAAATACTCTAAAAACCTTACCCGATCGAGAGTATTTTTCTGGATTGGGAGAAGTCGTTAAATATGCATTATTGGGTGAAAATGACATACAAAAACTACTGGTTAGTAGCCACCAGAAAATCTTACAGAGAGACGAAGACGTCCTGCAACAATTGATTTATTTGAGTTGTCAGAAAAAAGCGAATATCGTTGCCAGAGATGAAAAAGAAAAAGGCGAACGTGCCCTGTTAAACCTTGGACATACTTTTGCTCATGCGTTAGAAACCTTAACTAAATATCAGCATTACTTGCATGGAGAGGCCGTTTCGATTGGTATTTTAATGGCATTGACTTTAAGCTACAGAAAACGTCTAATTGATAAACAATTAGTGGATGATTATACCGCGCTGTTCGCGCAGTTAAACCTACCAACAAGTATTGAAGTTGAAATTGATATAGAAGAATTTTTATTTGCGATGGCTAAGGATAAAAAAAACCAGTCAGAGTCCTATCGAGTGATATTAGTCAGCCAACAAGGTTGTATCATTCAAGAAGAATCAGATGAAGATCTCTTGGCTAGCGTCATCAAAGAATATACTTTATAGAAGCTAGACATTAGAATTAATTGTCGTAAAAAAGAAAAGGTGTAGCCGTGGAAACCTACATTAGCCAACAAAAAAAACAATTGCTTGATTCTCTTGAAAATCAGGCACGTTTTTCTCAGCTTGTTGCTGTGGTTGTTGGTGAAAAAGGTACCGGCAAATCTTTTCTTATTCAGCAA
Source organism: uncultured Kangiella sp. (assembly GCA_964578045.1). GTDB lineage: Bacteria > Pseudomonadota > Gammaproteobacteria > Enterobacterales > Kangiellaceae. The sequence goes on from CAZOBX010000065.1 coordinate 22,996, forward strand.
TTGCAGCAGCGACTGGAACAAGAGCTTGCGATTGCGAGAATTGACGCTAGTTTGGCTATGACCGAAGACCAGTTAGAAAAAACCATCAGTTTGCAATTAGGACTCAATTGGCAAGAATCTGAAATCGGTCTGGAGCAACGGATCCAAAATAATTTACCACAGAAAGTGTTGATCACTATCGATGATGCTCAATTGCTGTCCAGCAGTTGTCTGGACTTTATTCTCCAACTCAACCAAAACCAGCTTCAGTTACAGGAATCCGTTTTGTTTATTTTGTTAACCGGAGACTCGTCTCTGCCGAGCATGATTAATGAAACCAATACCTTTAAACAGCATCAGGAAATGTGTGTTGTTTTTCAGATCGAACCCATCGAGCAACATGAAACTAAATCGATGGTGGCGGATCTTTGCCGTCATCGGCCGGATTGGCCTGACGATTTGTGTGAGGAAAAAAAACTTATTTATTTTTGGCAACTCTCAAAGGGTAATCCTGCAGAACTTAACTATCATTTGTCGCGTTGGTTAGAAGAAAATACGGGGGCAGAAGTTAAAATAGTTGAAATTACCGGTCACGAAAAAACATCTTATTTAAAATCGATATTGTACGTAATAATTGCCGGCACATTGATTGGCACTTTATTTTTTCAAGAGGACGTTAATCAATGGATCGCAGCTGGTTCACCAAATAGTCAATCAATTGAAAAAATTCCAAAAGACCAAGTTGAACAGCTTGCTTCGGATGTTAGTTTTAACGACCAAGATAAAGCAGTGAAAACGGATACAACAACACAACCTGCTGATACAAAGCAACAACCAATTGCAAACGAAACATCCGATAATAATCAACAAAAACACTCCTTAATTAAATCGCAGCAAACTGAGGGAGAAAAAAACGTTTCGGACGATTCCGATTTGCTAAAAAATGATACTGCTCAAAATGTTTCCAACGAAAAGCGAGAAGCCGAAGAAAAAACAGTAACTAAACAACCTGAAATAACACCAGCAGTAGTAAAACAAGAAATTAAGGAGATTGTAAATTCCGAAAATGCGTCTAATCTGACCGCCGATGAGGCGTCTTTACTAAAGTTAGATGATAAGCTCTTTGTGCTGCAATGGATGGTGCTGAGCAAAGCGCAGGCGGTGGAAGACTATAAGAAAAATCACCCATTGGTTAACAAAATGACGATTTACCGTCGAGCCAACAGCGGGAAAGTACTCTATCTGGTCATAAGCGATCAATTTTTATCCCGGAGCCAGGCGGATGTTGCGAAGGCTGAATATAATAAGCGTGGCTTTCCTGGCAAACCTTGGGTCAAGTCGATGGCTTCAGTTAAAAACGAAGTCAAGGCTTTCAGAGATTCATTAGAGTAAAATATTTTGTGACTAGCGAGTATATACCCGTTCCACCTCAAGATGCAGGCTTCAGTGCTCAGCTAGGAAAGTT
>CAZOBX010000066.1:0-5805 GCA_964578045.1 uncultured Kangiella sp.
CATACGAGATTCGCCTTAGTCTCGTGGGCTCGGAGATGTGTATAAGAGACAGCAATAACATCCAGCCAAATAGCCACGTTAGATGTTTGTAGATCACTACTGATAATAAATTCTTTTTGGTAGACGAAACGACTGACTTTATTTTCAAAGTCTTGTTTTAATTGAGTGGTACTTTTGTCCTGGCACTGAGTTTCAGTTTCCTGGAAGTGAATACAAATGGACCAGTTTTCTGCCAGTTCCGTTGGAATTCTATCCACTAGTTGTGCAGTAAAACAATTGTTTGATATCAATACACTAAAAACAATAAGAAGAATTTTTGTAATTTTTGTCTTCATTATAATCCTAACTTTTGGGCAATATTATTATCTCAAGCAATCATACTTGAATCGGGATCGTTATGATCATTCGTTTCAACGACGCATTCTTGCGAGTCAAAAATATCAACATAAGCGGTATAAATAGAGGCTATTGAAATGGCGATAATTGCCAAGATACCTACCAATATGGCTATACCCGCAAGTGGAGGGATAATTATTGCGGCCAAGGAGATCAATAATAAAAATAACATCAAATAGCCAAAAGCAACTATGCCGTAAATCAAAAATGCCATCAGATTCATTCTGCAAACAATAAAACTTAATTTCATCGAATGTATTGCGGACATTTTTTTTAGTACGATCAACGCTGGGGCAAACCAGTAAGCCATAAATAAAGGGATCATCAATATCAAAGTAACAAGGCTGTTTATCAAAAATGGTGATAGCTCCGAAATATCCTTACTATTCATCCATTCTATGAATTGCTCACTGGTCATTTGATCGGCATTTTCGGGTAAAGCGGTCGCGACGTCGATACCGACAAGCAGCATAAGGTATCGAGTTGCTATGACAACCGCAATAGAGGCCAGAGCGTAAATGAATGAAAGAACCAATAGTTCTTTTCCGTCGGATTTTAGGCCAGCAAATAAATGTTCGAATTTAAGCAAGTTTTTACCGGATACCTGTCTGCAGCCAAGCATCAAACCGCCGATCCCGACCGGCATCAACAATGCACCAATGATCTTAATTCCGGGTAATAGAAGTAGAATAAACATAAAAGTCGCAATGCCAAACCAGGCACCCAAGGACTTGCTAAAAAGCTTGAAACCTTGTATTAACCACGTCGCTCCGCGATTAGCCTTGACCTGGCGGTAAGAAACAAAATGATCTTCGGAGTTTGTAGACTCATCATTGATATTGTTCGAATTTCCCAATTTATAACCTGCTTAGTAATTTGTCCGGTAGGAACAGACGTTAACCCTTAATATTGACCGATTGAATAATCAATCAAGTGAATCCAAAAATCAATGAAGCGAATCGATAATAATGCTATTCTAGCATTCAATTAACACCCTTGGTTATTGTAATCTGGAAAAATCACTCAAATCACAGAAAGTCCAAGCCCTGCTCGATGCCTGTTAAATCCTCGGTAATCAATACGACCTGTATTATTTCCTTGAACATCACTCTAAGGGGAGCGTTTTTTTTCTGAGGCGATTGGCTATTCCATTTTTATATTTCAGCACCATTATAGCGAGGTAAAGTATGCCGCTCAGAAACAGAGCCTTAGTTGGAATGTTGTTATTTTCAGTTGTAAATCCCGTCACGTCGGCTGCCGAAACTAATACTTCGCCACTAAAAATCATCGAAAAACTCAATTTAGAAAAGATCATGGCAGATCCTGACTGGATGGGTAACAGTCCAGAAAACCCCAGCTGGTCGCAAGATAATAGCTCGGTTTATTATCAGCAAAAGGCTAAAGGGCATCAACACAGAAATAGTTTAAAAATAGATTTAGCCACCTTGAAAACAAGCTTGCTGGACAAAAGTGACTTGTTAACTCATGCAAGCACAAGAGCTAAACTCAATGCCAATAAAACTCAAGGTGTATTCACCTATCAAGGCGATGTTTATGTGGTCGATTTCGCCTCTAAAGTATTCAATCCATTAACTGCGGATTCAAGAATTCAGTCCGACGTTAACTTTGTTAACGACACTACCATTAGCTATATGGTGGATAAACAGATATTTTTATACCATTTGGATACTCGTCTTGAACAGCAGATAGCTGATTTTAAATTGACTAAAGATCCGGATAAGAAAAAAGACAAAGATTACCTACAACAATCCCAGCCTCGCCTTTTGAATTTCCTCCAACAGAAAAAACAGGAGGCCGAGTATCAAAAATCTCGAAACAAAGCGTTGCAACAGCAAAACTTTAAAACTTGGTATTTAGGCGAAGATGTTCAGATCAAAACCTTCAGGCTTTCACCTGATGCAAACTGGATTTTATTGGGAACGGTTAAACCTTCACTTGAAGGAAAATCCGACCACATGCCCGAATTTATTACTGAAGACGGTTATGTTAATGATCGGAAAGTCCGTTCCTTGGTTGGCACGTCCAAAGCGTCGGACGAAACATTTCATCTAATTGACCTGGCAAAGGGTAAAAAAAATAAACTGGATCTGTCTAACCTACCCGGTGTAAATGACGATCCACTTAAAAAATTACGTAAAAATGCAGCGCAAAAAATCGGTTATAAATATAAGGAGAAACAAGCCCCACGAGCAGTTTATGCTTATGACTGGGCAGAAAACCAGGGAGTTGAGTGGACTATAAACAGCCAAAAAGCAGCCATTTTATTATTCTCCTATGATAATAAAGACCGCTGGATAGTGACTTTTGATATCGGTAAAAAAGCATCAGATAGGAAAAGTCTGAGCACCGCGCATTGGTTGTCCGATGAAGCCTGGGTCAATGATTGGACCTTTAATGAATTCGGTTGGTTACCCGATAATCAAACCCTCTATTATCTTTCTGAAGAAGACGGGTATTCTCAGCTTTATATAAAAAGAGGCAAGAGAAAATCAAGTCAGATGACCGAAGGCCAGTTTGAGGTGAGTAGTTTAACCGTTAGTCCCGATGGCAAAAATATTTTCTATAAAGCCAATAAAAAACATCCAGGAATTTACGAAATATATTCGCTAGATTTAGACAAAAGAGATAGTCGAGCGGTGACGGATTTAGGCGGTATGAATGATTATGTATTATCACCCGACGGGAAAAACATGTTGGTGAGTCATTCTAGTTTGACTAAAAAGCCAGAAATATACTTACAGTCAGTGACAAAAAAAGAGTCGGCGAAACAGCTGACCAATACTATCAGTAAAGCCTTTAGAGATATTCCCTGGCAAACGCCTCAGATTTTGGCCATCGAGTCCAGCGATGTCGAACAACCTATTTATTCTCGTTTGTACACTCCTCAAAAAAAGGATGATATAAAGCCGAACTTGAAACGGCCTGCGGTCATTTTTGTGCATGGCGCTGGATATTTACAAAATTCTCATCAAGGGTGGTCGGGGTATTTTAGGGAGTTTATGTTTCATAACTATTTGACTGACAAAGGCATTGTTGTATTGGATATGGATTATCGAGCGTCCAAAGGTTATGGTCGAGATTGGCGTACCGCGATTTATCGCAATATGGGCACTCCCGAATTACAAGATCTTAAAGACGGCGCCAAATGGTTGGTCGATAATATGAACGTTGATCAAAAAAGAATCGGCGTTTACGGTGGTTCTTACGGCGGCTTTATAACCTTTATGGCGTTGTTCAAAGAGCCTGAATTATTTGCTGCGGGTGCTGCCTTGAGGCCTGTAACTGATTGGAGTCATTATAATCACGGTTATACTTCCAATATTCTTAATACACCCCAAGTCGATCCCGATGCCTATGAGCGCAGTTCACCCATTGAATTTGCAGAAGGATTGAACAAACCGTTATTGATATGTCACGGTATGGTGGATGACAATGTCTTTTTCAAAGACAGTGTGCGTTTGGTGCAAAAACTGATTGAGCTGAAAAAAACAAAATACTTTGAAACCGCTATTTACCCGGTTGAACCTCATGGATTCAAACAACCGTCTAGTTGGTTAGATGAATATACTCGAATCGATCAATTGTTTGATCGGAATCTGTTTTAAAATACATAGGCTTCAGGCTTCAGGCTTTGGAACAAGCAACAATGCGACAAATACAAATATCTAAATGGCGATTGTCAATTACTCTGTTAACTCTTGCTGTGTTGTTGACTGCATGTATTGATAAGCAGGAAAATGTCACACAACTGGAAACTTGTTTAAATCATTATCAGGCAGAAAGTTATCAGGTGGCTTTAGCAGAATGTCAAATCGCCGCCCAGCAAGGCTCATCCAAAGCCCAATGGTTAATGGCGCATATTTATCGATACAATTTACTCGATAAAGGTCAAGATTTAGAGGTGGCTTTCGAATGGTATTTGAAGGCCGCTGAAAACGGTCACATCGCAGCAATGCGAGAAGTTGGTCAAGCTTATATGTACAAAACCGGTGTTAGGCAAGATTATTCAGAGGCCTATAGTTGGTTGATGAAAGCCTCAAAAGGCCATGACGCGGAAGCGGAGTTTTCCGTCGGCATATTGTATTTTGAAGGTTTGGGACGAGAAAAAGATACCGGTTCCGCGATTAACTGGTTTAAGCGAGCAGCCATTAAAAATCACAATATGAGCATTAATAATCTGGCCTGGGTTTTTGCAACTAGTCGTAATGCCGCGTTTAATAATCCTAAAAAAGCCAAATTCTGGATAGCCAAGCTGGATGAAAAATTGTTGGAAGTGCCCATGTTTTTGGATACCAGGGCGGCGGTTATGGCTGCCGACGACAATTTCGAATTGGCAATAAACTTACAAAATCAGGCGATCGCCAAGTTACCTGCTGAAACATCGGAAGAACAACTAATGGAATTTCAAAAACATCTGGATAATTACTTGCAGGGAAAAGCTTGGCATGAGTAAATCTGAAAACGAAAATTCTTATATGGATCCGTTAGTACAACCTTCTCGTAACATTCAACAAGGTAAATATCGGCATTATAAAGGTGGTGAATATCAGGTAATCGATACCGCAATACACAGTGAAACTGAAGAATTGTTGGTGGTCTATCGACCCATGTATGGCGAACAAAACCTGTGGGTACGTCCATTGGATATGTTTTTGGAAACCGTTGTTGTTGACGGGCAGAAAGTACCACGATTTGAGTTTGTCAGTGAGGCATAAGTATTTAACCTTGTTAATGTAATAAAATTCACCGTTCTGGGACTAAGTTAGTAATCTTTTACTATTCAATCAATATTTTCGGTTTTAGGACTCTTTTGAACATTTCAATCCAACATTTCAATTCGACCGATGGCGAGCTATTGTCTGCGATGCAAAAAAAAGCATACGAAAAACAGTTTGAAGAAACCCTCAATCGGTACGACGCGGCGATTTCCCGTGTGGTTAGCAGTTACGAGATAATTAGAGCGTTACAAGAAGAATTGTATCAAGAAATATCCGTGGCTCTGTGGAAAGCGCTGGCTAAGTTTGACAATAAATCTAGCCTGAAAACCTATGTTCTGAGTATTGCCCATAAGCGAGCCATCACTCACGTTGCTAAATATGCACGTGAACCCCGCTCAACAGAGCTGAATGAATTTGAAATACCCACCCATAACTGTCCCAGTAATCAATTGGCAAACTCGCAGCGAATGAACAAGTTGTTGTTCGCGTTAAGGCAGTTGCCCATGGCGGAAAGGCAGTTGGTTACTTTGGCGCTGGAAGGTGTTAGTTATAAAGATATCGCGGAAATCCTGGGTATAACCACTAATCTAGTCGGCGTCAAACTCAATCGTGCAAAAATCAAACTTACATCCTTAATGGCATCTACGGATCAAACATGACACAAGAACGA
>CAZOBX010000066.1:5815-6354 GCA_964578045.1 uncultured Kangiella sp.
TCTTAACAAAAGGTGATCCCGAATATGTGTGGGATCAACCTGACGATGAATGGCTGCAGTTGCAAAACGACTGGCAAAGCTATCAGCCTGATATGATAAAAATCAAGAAACGTATCGCTTGGGTAACTTGGCGAATGGTTTCGATATTGGTTTTAGACGTGGTTTTTCTAGTCGGGTATATTCCTTTTATTCTTTTTTGGGCGTTTCCTGAAGAGCCTTCTTTAGCGATAAAGCTGTGGCATTATGGAATGTTTCCTTTAGTCGTTTATGGCGTTTATTGGGATTTTAAACTGCGCTTGCCTTTGTTTAAATTAGAAAACAAATCGACTAAAGGGATTTTGGAATTTTATTTGTTAAGAGTCAATGCAGGCATCAAGCTCGGAAATCTGGGGTATAAGTTCTGTCTGTTTTTAATAGGACTATTTGTGCTCTGGGTAGGAGCAAGTTTTATCTTTGAGCTGGGGGAAGAAAAGCTACAAAAAATTTCTTTCATTGTTTTCGGAGTTGTCTGGATCAGCTTATTCGCTGCCATCATGTAC